>CAJTZB010000079.1 GCA_910583815.1 uncultured Lachnospiraceae bacterium | reverse complement strand
GGCTTTAATATAGTAAAGCCGAGCAGTGTCGCAAAGAAAATCGCAAGCACTTCTGAAAGGTTGGAAGCTAACAGAAACTGAATGGACTTTCTGATATTGTCATAAATTCTGCGTCCTTCTCCTACTGCCGAGACAATTGTTGCAAAGTTATCGTCTGCAAGCACCATGTCTGCCACGTTCTTTGTTACATCCGTTCCTGTAATGCCCATGCCAACACCAATGTCTGCGTTTTTAATTGAAGGGGCGTCGTTGACACCGTCACCTGTCATTGCGGTAATCATGCCAAGGTTACGCCATGCATTGACAATACGGACCTTATGTTCCGGCTGCACCCTTGCATAAACAGAAAACTCTCTGACGCGTTCCTTAAATTCTTCTTCCCCTATCTCATCCAGCTCCATTCCCGTAATAGCTGCAGTTTCATCCTTCAAAAGCCCAAGCTCTTTTGCAATTGCCACAGCAGTATCCTTATGGTCGCCTGTAATCATAATTGCACGGATTCCTGCCTGCCTGCATTCTTCAATTGCCTCTTTGACTTCCGGACGGACAGGGTCAATCATACCAGTCAACCCGATAAAACAGAGCTCCTGCTCCAAAGCTTCGGCTTCATAAATTTCCGGCTCTGCCTCCCAGTCTCTGTACGCCGCTGCCAATACACGGAGCGCCTGGTCCGCCATCTCCTTATTTTCTGAAAGGATTCTTTCCCTGTGTTCTTTGGTCAATTCCTGTATGCTTCCGTTGTGAAAAATCTTCGTGCAGCGCTTTAACACCTCATCCGGCGCACCCTTCGTATACTGGACAAAACTGCCTTCTTTCTTTTTATGGACCGTTGACATCATTTTACGCATTGAGTCAAATGGCGCTTCTCCGATTCTTGGCATCTCCTGCTCCAGCGCATCCTTTGGGAATCCACATTGATAAGCAAAGTTGACGAGCGCACACTCCGTTGGTTCTCCAACTGCTTCTCTCGCTTCATTCAGCCTTGCATCCGAACAAAGCGCCATTGCTTTTGCAAGCAGTTCCTTATCTGTACCCTTGTGTTCTACTACCGTCATTTTATTCTGCGTTAACGTCCCTGTCTTGTCAGAACAGATAATCTGAGCGCAGCCAAGCGTCTCTACCGCCGTCAGTTTTCGGATGACCGCATTCCGTTTGGACATATTCGTAACACCAATGGAAAGCACAATTGTCACGACGGCAGAAAGACCTTCCGGAATCGCCGCAACCGCCAGACTGACCGCTACCAAAAAGGTATCTAACAGTCCCTGTCCTGTAATATCAGGGTAAATGCGGAAGATGTCAACGGCAAAAATAACCACACAGATAACAAGTACCAGTACGCTTAACACTTTGCTAAGCTGGTTCAGGCGTTTTTGAAGAGGCGTTGCTGAATCTCTCGAAAGGGCAAGTGCATCTGCAATTTTTCCCATTTCAGTCTGCATTCCGGTAGCAGTAATCACTGCAGTGCCACGCCCATATACCACTGTGCTTCCCATATAGACCATATTTTTCCGGTCGCCAAGCGCCACTTTGCCGGATTCACTGACAAGGACATCTGCTGTCTTTGTCACCGGCACGGATTCTCCGGTCAGTGCTGCTTCCTCAATCTTTAAGCTTGCACATTCTGTCAGTCTTGCGTCTGCAGGCACTGCATCGCCGGCTTCCAGCACAATTACATCTCCTGGCACAAGCTCTTCACTCCGTACAATGCGGAGCTGCCCGCCACGCATTACCTTTGAGGTCGCTGCCGCAATCTCCTGCAGTGCTGCGATTGCTTTTTCTGCTTTGTTTTCCTGCACCATGCCAAGAACTGCATTGATTAAGACAACCGTCAATATAATTATAACATCCGCAAACGATTCTCCGGAATAAACTGCCGTAATCCCTGACACGAGCGCCGCCGCAATCAGAATCAAAATCATTGGGTCTGCCAGCTGCTTTAAAAAACGCTTCAGCATACTGTCTTGTTTTGCTTCTTCCAAGCGGTTCTTTCCATAAGCAGTAAGTCTCTGCTCTGCTTCGGTATTTGACAGTCCGCTTTCTGTTACACCAAACTCTTTTTTTACCGCTTCACTTTCTTGCAGATAGTACTCTTTCATCTTAACCTCTCATTCTGCCGCCGTGGGCGTTTTCAATCCTAAGAACTTTTCTGTTTCCTGTAAAATTTTTTCGGGGTTTTTCCTTTAGTATTGCCGCAAATACTACGGAATAGCACAGATTGCTTTACGAAAGCAAAGTTTCTTAAGAAAACAAAGTTTCTTAAGAAAACAAAAAAGACTTATCTGTGTTGCCACAGATAAGTCTCATCGTCATAGCAATGTGTAAAATACACGCCGCTGTTTCATAAAGCCAGGAATTGCTTCCATGTTTGTTGACTTTATTCCGCCAAGGCAAATTCCAGTTTATAGAGATTTGTCTTGTAGTTGCGTCGATTACTCCCTTATGTTTCCATCATATAAGACTTGAACCAGATTGTCAAGACACAAATTTGTTCTTGGAGAACTTTCAGCACCCGGTTCCTTACCACCTGCAGAGATTTTTACTTATTGTTTGTGCCGCATACACTTTAATGGCATCTCCAAAACATCGCACTGTAGGCAGGAAGCTCCCTTCCACCGGAAAAAGCATGCGTCTCACCGGACAGCAGTTCTTCTGCTTCGGCACAGCCTGCATCAAAAGAAGCAAAAAACGGTTTGTCATCTGCATTAATGGCAACCAGCATCCTTTCGCCGTCCGCACTCCTCTCAAACACACATTGGCGGTTGGTCAGGCAAAGCGAACGAAATCCTCCGTAATTTAATGCCTTGCTCTGCTTTTTTATCTCTGTAAGTTTTGCAATCCATTCGGTCAGCGTGTTCCACTCCGGCTGCCCAAAATATGGCCGAAGTTCAGTATCATCATGGTTCTTATTTCCCTTCGCGCCCCATTCGCTTCCATAGTACACACACGGAATTCCCGGCATCCCAAATGCAAGTGCATAAATCAGCGGAAGGTGCTTTTCATTGCTTAATATGCTCGCTACCCTTGTCACATCATGGTTATCAACAAAAGCAAGCAAATGCTTCCCCCTATATAACGTCCAAGACTCCTGCCCAAACTGCCTCAGCAGCGAATGCACAATTTCAAATAAATTATTGCTGTTAAAGCTGGAATACAGCCCCTTATAACATTCGTAATTTGTCACAGAATGCAGCATTTCCTGCTCATTGCAAAGCACTTTGTAGTCTCCATGCAACATTTCTCCGACTAAGAAAAAGTCTTCTTTTAAAGAATCGCAGAACTGGCGAAGCCGCCTTACAAATGCCTGACTTAAACAGTAAGCAACATCCAGCCGCAGGCCATCAATTCCAAACTTTTCCACCCAGAACCGCACACTTTCCAGCAGATACACTACAACCTCTTCGTTTCCAAGGTTTAACTTGACTAAATCATAATTGCCTTCCCAGCCTTCATACCAAAGCCCATCATTATATGGAGAATTGCCGCCAAAATTAATATAAAACCAGTCTCTGTAATGCGAATTTTCGCGGTTTGCAAGCACATCCTGAAATGCAAAAAAGCCACGTCCGACATGATTGAATACACCATCTAACACAATACGGATTCCTGCTTCGTGAAGCTTTCGGCATACCTCTGCAAAATCTTCATTTGTGCCAAGACGCACATCCACTTTACGGTAATCCCTTGTATTATAGCCATGCGTATCCGATTCAAACAATGGAGAAAAATAGATGGCAGAGATGCCAAGCTTTGTCATATGAGGAATCCAGTCCTCTACTTTTTTTATTCTTGAAACAAGCTGCCCATCATTTGCAAACGGCGCGCCGCAGAAACCAAGCGGATATATCTGGTAAAACACGCTTTCGTATGCCCACATTAGTTTGTCCCCCTCTTTTTATTCTTTTTTATCCTTTCTATTCCCCACTTTGCACAAAACGCAAACACGGCAGAACCTGCAAATACAGCAAGCACTGTTGCAAGATAGGAAAGCACACCTTTTCCAAACAGCTGCGTAAGGTGCAGGCGTTTCAGTACATGGAAAATCCCAAAATGGCACAGGTAAATTTCCATACTGATGCCGCTGATAAACTTTGTCATATGATTGTTCAGCACTTTGCCATCTGTGCCGACAGCGTACATCAGCCACAGCGCAAACAGTACTACATACCAAAGTCCCTGATATGCTTCCGGCAGCGAAAAGAAAAAATATGCTGCCGTTGCAGCAATACACACTGCAAGCAACAGCCAACGAACTTTCGCCGCCAGGCTGCAGATCTCCTTACGGTATAAATACAGCAAGCCTCCTGTCACAAAATAAACAGCACAGTACAGGAAGTTTGTCCTGCTTCTGAAGCTCTCTACAACATGAGAGCCGTCCATAAAATAGAGCACACAGAGAATCTGATAAGCTGCAGCAACAACAAATACAAACCATGCTCTCTTTCTATTTTTGAGCAAAAAACAAAAAAACGGAAACAGCATATAAAACAAGAAAATAATTCCTATTGTCCAACCAACGCCTATCACTGACAGTTCTCCATTAGGAAGCAGCGAAAATACCATCGTCAAATCTGCAAATGCCTCTGCTAACGTAGCCGGACGGAAATCCAGCAATAATTCCAGCAGCACCATTATCGCAAAAAACGGCCAGATTCTTCCATACCGCCTTCCATAAAACTCATTGACGGAAATCTGATTGTCCTGTATTTTCTCATAATAACCACAGCACATAGAAAAAGCAGAAACCATCATAAACAGAAATACCAGATACGTAAAGGACGGAATCACCTTTTGGTACACTGCTCCTGAAATATCATAACCACCAAGCGCCCGCACATGCATCATAAGAATGCCAAAAGCAGCAAAAGAACGAAGACCGTCAAGCGAGCCATAATGTTTTGTTTCCTGCAGCTTCCTGCCATCCTGTCTGTTTATTTTATTTGCTTTATACGTTTTCCCCATAGTATTCCTCTGTTTTCTTGGTCTCTTGTAAATAGCGCATGGAATTTTCTTTTACTACCATACATGAAGCAATTCCATAATAAGAAAAGCAGCAGGCTGCCTGTTTGCTGATACGTTCTCCGCAGACAGCAATCGGAACTGCAGGAGGACAGGCAACCGACGCAGAGGACAGAATTCTGCCGACACATTTTTCCACTGGCAGCTCTTCCGCCTCTGAAAGCATTGCTTTCCTGACAGAAAGCACAGGTTCCGGCCGGGGAAGCCTTGGGGGATTTATCCGCAAAGCCTCTCTCCTCGGAACACGGCACAGTACTTCCTTTAAATAAAGCAGTCCTTCTGTTCCCGTCTCTGGTGTCACCATAAACACAATAAAATCAGGGTCTGCAAATTCACACTCAATATTCTTTTCCCTAAGATATGCTGCAAGCTGTTTTCCTTCATAACCATAGGATTTTGTTCTCAGCGTAAGCTTCAACGGCTCATCCCCTGCCAGTTCATATCCATATGCCATAAGTGCGGCCTTCACCTCCTGCACTTTGGAAATAAAACTGCAAAGCCGCTCTTGGTATCCGTCTGCCAGATAACGATTTACCATATCCAATGACTGCAAAACCAAATAAGATGGACTGGTAGAGCCAAATAAAGCAAGGGCTGTTTTCGCCTGTCGCACAAACAGATGCGGTGCATGTTCCGAAATATGAAGATAGGCTGCTCCCGTCAGGGCCGGAAGCGTCTTATGCGCTGAATCACAGCACATATCCGCGCCAAGATCCATCGGATGAAGAGAATTTGGAAGAAATTTTAAATATGCTCCATGTGCATTGTCCACCAAAAGCAATACACCATAACTATGGCAGACTATGGCAAGTTCCTGCAGGTCTGCCATAGTCCCAAGGTAATCCGGACTTGTCAGATACACCGCTGTCGGAAGCTCCTTCTCTTTTGCAAACAGATTTTTCAGAGATTCTGCCTCCGGCCGGCAGGAAAGATAAGAATCTTCTTTCTCTGAATACAGCCATTCTATCTCAAAGCCAAGCAGCGCTGCCGCACTTAAAAAAACTTTGTGTGCATTCCTGCCTGCCAGAATCCGGCAGCTTTTCCCATTCTGCGCCGCGTACTGTACCGCCAGACAAAGCATTGCACGGATGCAGTGCGAGGAACCTTCCGTGGAATAAAACGTCGCAGCGCCAAACAGGCATCCCGCATTTTCTTCACTCTTCCTGATAATTCCGTCAGCTTCATACAGGCTGTCTGCACCTTCTATTTCGGTAATATCATAAGCCTCCATACCAAGAAGCATCTGTCCTTTATGCCCTGGCATATGCAGCCGAAGCATATCTTTTTCTATATAATTTTTTACAAAATCACAGATTGGAGTTTCCATAGTATTTTGCTTTACTTTTTATCTAATGATCTGGCTGCCGCTACCATAATTGCACACTCCATTCTCTTACGGAACAGCTCACAGCCATATCGGTAAACACCTGTTACGGAGCCTGTAGAATGATATGCATTCGCAGCACAGCCACCGGAGCAGTAAAGCCTTGCCCAACAGTCGCGGCACTCTGTATGCGCATATACATTGCAGCCTGCAAACTCCTGTTGTTTTTCTTTATTTGTTACGCCATTCCATATGTCTCCCAGCTTAAAATCTTCCTCACCGACAAACTGATGGCATGGGTAAAGGTCTCCCCACGGAGTCACCGCCATATATTCCGTACCGGAACCACAGCCGGAAATACGCTTGTAAATACAAGGGCCACCATTTAAGTCAATCATATAATGATAAAAAGTAAACGGCTTCCCTTCTTTCTCTCTCTCCAACATCAGCTCAGCAAGTTTCTCATACTGCGAAAGAACAACTGGAAGGTCTTCCTCCGTCAGTTCGGAGGGGTCGCCAGGCGCACAGACTACCGGCTCCATACTAAGTTCTGTAAACCCAAGTGCAAGCATCTGCTTGATGTCCTCTAAAAAATCCGGGTTGGCATGGGTAAACGTTCCACGCATATAATAATTTTTTCCGCCCCTCGCTGCCACAAGCTTCTGAAACTTCGGCACAATCTGCTCAAAGCTGCCGTTTCCTGCATAATCCACACGGAACCGGTCGTGAATTTCTTTTCTTCCATCCAGGCTGAGCACTACGTTGCTCATTTCCTGATTGGCAAACTCAATCACATCATCATCAATCAAAAGACCGTTTGTTGTCAAAGTAAAACGGAATTTCTTGTTATGTTCTTTCTCAATGCTTCTGGCATATGCAACAAGCTCCCGCACCACATCAAAATTCATCAGAGGCTCACCGCCAAAAAAATCCACTTCCAGGTTCTTACGGCTGCCGGAGTTCGCCACAAGAAAATCAAGCGCCTGTTTTCCTACTTCAAAGCTCATAACTGCCCTGTCCCCATGATATTTGCCCTGACTGGCAAAACAATAAGAACAGTTTAAATTGCATGTATGGGCAATATGCAGGCACAGCGCTTTTACTACCCCCGCCGTCTTTTCTTTCAGACGTCCTGCCATCGGCTCGAAATGGTCTGGCGCAAACAGCTTTCCGGAATCTTTCAGCGCAGCAATCTGCTCGTAACACTCCTCTAAATCCTGTGGAGTCACATCCTCATGCCCTGCATATTTTTCCTTCATCTCCTGAAGAACAATTTCTTTTTCTTTATCTTCAAACATAGCAATCATATCATAAGCAGCTTCATCCACTACATGGACGGAGCCGGAGCAGACGTCCAGTACAATATTGTAACCGCCAAGCTGATATTGATGTATCATAAACCAAATCTCCTTCTGTATACAAAGCAAAAGGCTGCCGCAAAATCCGAAGGCAGTACAATATATGGAATTGGCGATTTGCCAAAAGCCATATATGACATTACACTTCCGTTTTACAACAGCCTCTCCACACCTTTGATTACTTGCTTTCCTTTGTGTTCTCACACTGCTGGTTTGCAATGCCGCAGCTTGTTTTGCACGCAGACTGACAAGATGTCTGGCATTCGCCGCAGCCACCGTCCTTAGCGCTCTCACACAGGTTGCGTGTTTCAATTGTCTCAATATGCTTCATAAATAGTCCTCCATTTAAATATGTATCTTTGAATACAAAATCATGTTTATAGATTATACCACTTTCCCATTTTAAAATCAACTGAATCCACTTCTTTTTCTGACGATTTTCTCTTCCATTTCGACACTTATCGACAAATATCCCATTGTTCGTGTTCGAGAAATGAGCTTTATGCTACCGTAGTTTTTAAAAGGGAGGTTTTTCCATGTCAATTCTCTACAGGTTTTCAAAAGAAGTCCACCGTTCTCGAAGGCAGCTTGGCCTGACACAAGAACAGGCAGCCGAGGCTCTTTCTATCTCCGTCCGTTGGTTTCAATATATTGAAGCAGGAGAACGAATACCTGGTCCTATCCTTATCCTAAACATTATCGCCTTGCTTGAGATTGACGGAAAGAACTTAAAGAAAAAAGAATAAAAAAACTCTGATGTACAGAGCCTGTCGTCTTGGAATTTTAACGGCAGGCCCTTTTCATTTTCTTAATATCCATACTTCTTCCTGTACTTAAAAAACATACCAGCAGACAGCACAAATGCCATAAGTTCCGCTACAGGTGTTGCCAGCCAGATTCCGTTTACTCCAAGTAAGGCAGGCAGTACAAGCATTGTGACCAGCATAAATAAAAAAGACCTTGAAAATGCAAGCACCGCAGAAACTGCTCCATTGGACAGCGCCGTAAACATTCCGCTGGCAAAAATATTAAAGCCAATAAAAAGCAACGCAGCCGTACAGATTCTGTTTCCTGCTACTGCAAGGCTATATACCGGATTATCCGGACGTGCGAATATGGACACAAGCGGTTTCGTAAGGAAGAATGACGCTGCTATTGTCAAGACAGAAATGACAGCAATCACTTTCAAACTGAGAGAAACCAGTTTTTTCAACTTTCCTTTTGTCCTGACGTCACTTTCACTCAGACTGCGCTCCCCATAATAAAAACTGAGCATAGGAGCTACCCCATACGAATAACCAGTATATAAAGAGCTTGCAAACATCAGTACATACATAATAATCGTAACAGCTGCAACACCATTCTCTCCTACATAATGAAGCATCGTCCAGTTAAACATCATAGTAATAATTCCGGTAACAAGTGCAGTTGCCATTTCAGAGCATCCGTTTGCCGCTGCACTGCCAAGTGTCCTCAAACGAAATACCGGTTTTTTAAAATGCAGCAAATTCTTTTTCCGGCTGAACACAAACAATCCCACAATTGCAGTTACGGAATAACCCAATCCCGTAGCCAATGCCGCACCGCTGATTCCCATGTCAAGCACAGCAATAAACACATAGTCAAGCACCATATTTAAGATGCCACCTGTCACAGAGCAAAGCAAAGAAAGCGTGGCCTTCTCGCTCGCAATCATATAAAGGGTGAAATTGTTCATTAACAGAATCGGAACTGTAAACAGCAAGTAACGGCTTAAATACTCCACACAATATCCTGTCACATCCGCAGACAGCCCCATCCCTGAAAAAACAGAATCCATTGCCATATATCCCAACCCACACATTACAAGCCCCACAACTACATTTACAAGAATTAAAAATGTGAAATCTTCCTTTGCTTCCTCGCTCTTTTGCTCTCCCATTTTTTTCATAATTACCGCACTGCCTCCGGTGGCAAGCATTGTAGAAATCGCAGTAACAAGCTGAATTACCGGCGCTGTCAGGTTAATTGCCGAAAGTGCGTCTGTACCGATTAAATTGGCAACAAACAAGCCGTCCACCATCGTATAAAAGGACATAAACACTGTCATAACAATCGTTGGCACCGCAAATTTTAATACATTTTTTAATGTCACAGGTTTTGCATATACATTTTGATTTTCCATAGTTTTCTCCTTTCATCTTGCGTCTCGCTTCCTGTATGTGTTATCATAAACCATACAGTAACAGTACGGTCAATAGAAATCCAAAAATTTTTTATAAAAACAGATTCTTTGAAAGGGGGATTTTTGCAGAAATGAACGGAGATACTAAACTGCTTACGATTGGACAGTTTGCCTTGCTGCATGGAATCAATAAAAAAAACACTGATGTGGTATGATGAAATAGGACTATTAAAGCCTGCCTTTATTCATCCTGAAAATGGGTATCGCTATTATAACTATGACCAAAGCCCTATTCTTGAAACTATTCTGCTGCTGCGGGAGCTGGATGTATCCATAAACGAAATACAGGCTTTTATAAAAAACCGTTCTGCGGCCAATTTGAAAAAACTTCTGGATGAGAAGATAACAGACTTGGATCAAACCATCCTGCATTTGCAGGCAATACGAAAAACTGTATGCAATCATCGGCAAAGTATGGCCGCACTGCTGACTATGGACCTGTCAGAAATCAGTCTTGTAGAAAAAGAAGAACGCTGCCTCATAACAGTAGAGATAGACAAAGAAACTTCTTTTGAAAAAGAAGTGGAACTTATCACGGCAGAAACCGCAAAATACCAGCTTGGCCGCCTGCATGATGCCTCCTATGGTTCCATGATTTCCGTTTCCAGCCTGCAAAGCGGAAATTTTAACGACTATTCCAAACTATTTATTGAGATTCCTCTCCTTACCAAGAAAACCGGGCTGCACATTCAGCCAAAAGGAAAATATATCAGGGCATTCCACAAAGGCAGCTGGGACAGAATTCCTCTGCGTTATCAGGAAATTTTAGAATATGCCGGAAAGCAGGGACTTACATTATCTGGATTTTCCTATGAAAAGGGAATCAATGAAATGGTGATTGAACGAATGGAAGACTATATTGTACAGATTGAAATTCCTGTTTTATAGCATCTATAAGGCAATCTGTACACTAGCACTATAGATGAGGTGCATAATCTTAACTGTAAGCAACACCTATATTGACGCAGGAGGGTATG
>CAJTZB010000078.1 GCA_910583815.1 uncultured Lachnospiraceae bacterium | reverse complement strand
TTGACGATTTGGCGCGGGGAGCTGGCTCGTGACCATATCGGGAAAACGCTTTATGATTATGTGGTTGAATACGCAAAAGAGCAAGGATTCTACAATGTGACTTTGAACGTGTGGGCAGATAATATGGGTGCTGTAAGATTTTATGAGAAGATAGGTCTTAGAGTCCAGAAAATAGGGATGGAAAAGATATTATAAGAGGAATCCTGCATGGCATATGGGTGCGATTGATTTGCCTTACACGGCAGAAGAAGACCATTGAGAGGTTCATGAACTGATTTGCAGGCTTGACAAAATCAAAAGCCATGATATAATAAACGCAAGATACGCTAAAACGTAGATGAGAAGAGTACGCTGTGGAAGGTTTCAGAGAGGGATGCATCCGGTGCAAGCATTCTAGCCATAGAAACAGCCGAAGACCACCTCGGAGCGGACGAAAAACGTCCCGGCAGGCGCCGTTACCGCCAGAAGGAAGCCGGGAAGGGGCAGCATGCCTTTTCCAATCAGGGTGGAACCGCGGGTCATTGCGCTCGTCCCTTTGCAGTCTGTTTTATGGACTGTGAAGGGATGGGCGTTTTTTGCTTTGCGGTTGTTATGAAGAGACAGGTTTTTATTTTATGGAGTCCTTTTATCTGATGCTTGAATCAGATAATTTCGTCTCTATAAAATAATTTCCAGATTCAGAAAGGAGAACACAAAATGAAAATTACGTTAAAAGACGGCTCCGCAAAGGAGTATGCAAATGCAATGCCAGTCATTGACATTGCTGCTGACATCAGCGAGGGACTTGCAAGAATGGCATGTGCCGCCGAAGTAGACGGCAAAGTGGTGGACTTAAGAACGATAGTAGATAAGGACTGCGAATTAAATATATTGACTTTTAATGATGAGGCAGGCAAGGCAGCATACCGCCATACGACTTCCCATGTATTGGCGGAGGCGGTGAAGCACCTGTATCCGGAGGCAAAACTGGCAATTGGTCCATCGATTGATACCGGATTTTATTATGATTTCGATTGTCCGCCGTTTGACCGTGCAGCGCTTGACGCACTGGAAGCTGAGATGAAAAAAATCATCAAACAGGGGGCAGAGCTTACACGGTTTACTCTGCCAAGAGAAGATGCTATTAAATTTATGCAGGAGCGAGAGGAGCCTTATAAGGTAGAACTGATACAGGACCTTCCGGAAGATGCTGAGATTTCGTTCTACCGTCAGGGCGACTTTGTGGATTTATGTGCAGGGCCTCACTTGATGAGTACAAAGAATATCAAGGCAATCAAGCTGATTTCTTCTTCAGGCGCTTACTGGAGAGGCAGCGAGAAAAATAAGATGCTCACAAGAATTTACGGAACTGCTTATACAAAGAATGCTGACCTGGATGCTTATCTGGCACATCTGGAAGACATTAAAAAGCGAGACCACAACAAGCTTGGAAGAGAGATGGAGCTGTTTACTACGGTTGATGTCATCGGGCAGGGGCTGCCGCTTTTGATGCCAAAGGGCGCAAAGATGGTACAGACGATGCAGCGCTGGATTGAGGACTTGGAAGACAACGAATGGGGTTATGTCCGTACAAAGACTCCGTTGATGGCAAAGAGTGATTTGTATAAAATTTCCGGTCACTGGGATCATTACACGGACGGTATGTTTGTTTTGGGCGATGAAAGCAAGGATAAGGAAGTATTTGCGCTCCGTCCGATGACCTGTCCATTCCAGTATTATGTATATAAGGCAAGCCAGAAGTCCTATAAGGATTTGCCGCTTCGCTATGGTGAGACTTCAACCTTGTTCCGCAACGAGGATTCCGGCGAAATGCACGGATTGACCAGAGTGCGCCAGTTTACGATTTCGGAAGGGCATCTGGTTGTCCGTCCTGACCAGATGGTAGAGGAGTTTAAAAAGTGTATTGCACTGGCACAGCACTGCCTGAGGACACTTGGCGTGGAGGAAGATGTTACGTACCGCCTTTCTCGCTGGGATCCGGAAAATCCGGAAAAGTATATCGGAGAGCCAGAGGTATGGAACGAAACAGAACAGCATATCCGCAATGTATTGAATGAGCTTCAGATTCCGTATATCGAAGGGGTTGGCGAGGCTGCCTTCTATGGACCAAAGATTGATATTCAGGCAAAGAACGTATACGGAAAAGAAGATACAATGATTACGATTCAGTGGGATGCGCTTCTTGCCGAGCAGTTTGATATGTATTATATCGACCAGAACGGAGACAAAGTCCGCCCATATATTATTCACAGGACGTCAATGGGCTGCTATGAAAGGACATTGGCATGGCTGATAGAAAAGTATGCAGGACAGTTCCCGACATGGCTGTGTCCGGAGCAGGTGAGAGTGCTTCCGATTTCAGAAAAATACAATGCCTATGCTGAAACGGTATTAAAAGAGCTGAAGGCAAACGGTATCCTTGCTACGGTAGACGACCGCGCAGAAAAGATTGGCTATAAAATCCGTGAGACGAGGCTGGCACGGATTCCGTATATGCTTGTAGTCGGACAGAAGGAAGAGGAAGAAGGAGTCGTTTCCGTCAGAAGCCGTTTCCTTGGGGATGAAGGACAGAAGCCGCTTTCGGAGTTTATAAGTGCTGTCTGCAAGGAAATCCGGACAAAGGAAATCCGCAAAGTGGAAGTATCCGAAGAAAGCAAATAGGCCTGCCCTGACAGAAGGCAGTTTGGAACAAAGGACATTGTAAAAATACATGGAGCGGAGGTAGCATGGCGGAACTTTGGGATGTCTATGATAAGTGCAGGCAGAGGACAGGAAAGACCATAGAAAGAGGCAAGGAATTAAAAAGCGGAGAATATCATCTTGTCGTGCATATCTGGCCTCTGAATGGGCAGGGAGAACTGTTGATTCAGAAAAGGCAGGAACACCTGACATGGCGGCCGGGCATCTGGGCAGCAACCGGCGGTTCTGCGGTTGCCGGAGAGGATGCTTATCAGGCAGCATGCAGGGAACTGAAAGAAGAACTTGGGCTTTGTGACAGAGAAGGCTCGATGGAGTTTCTGATGGAGTTTAGGAGACGTGACAGCCTGTGCAGCATTTGGCTTTTCCCATGTAATGTGTCGGCAGAAGAGCTTGTGCTGCAGACGGAAGAAGTTGCAGATGCCAAGTGGGTATCCAGAGCAGAACTTGAAAAAATGGAAGCAGATGGGAGCTTCTATTCCTATGATTATCTTAATATGCTGTTTCAGAAGATAGACCAAAGGAAAGAGGAATTTTGATGGCACGGATTTATCATGAAGTGACGGAACTGATTGGGAGGACTCCGCTGCTATGCGCAGAACGCTATGCAAAGAAAAGAGCGATAGAGGCGGTGCTTCTTACAAAACTGGAGGCTCTGAATCCGGCAGGCAGCGCAAAAGACCGCGTGGCGCTTGCAATGTTTTTAGAAGCAGAAAAGCAGGGGCTTTTGCGGAAAGGCACGACAATTGTGGAGCCAACCAGCGGAAATACAGGAATTGCGCTTGCGGCACTTGCGGCAAGGAAGGGCTGCCGTGTTATTCTTACGATGCCAGAAACAATGAGCGAAGAGCGCAGAAACCTGTTAAAAGCATATGGTGCAGAACTTGTGCTGACAGATGGCAGCAAGGGAATGGCAGGAGCCGTTGCAAAGGCGAAAGAATTAGTACGAGAGCTGCCAAACGCTTTTTTGCCGGATCAGTTTGCGAATCCTGCCAATCCCAAAGTGCATTATGAAACGACCGGACCGGAAATTTGGGAGGACACAGGCGGAAGCGTAGATATTTTTGTCGCAGGTGTCGGCACGGGCGGCACGATTTCAGGTGTTGGAGCATATTTAAAAGAAAAGAAGCCAGAGGTATGCATCGTTGCGGTAGAACCGGCGGATTCTCCGGTGCTGTCTGAGGGAAGAGCAGGAACGCATGGACTTCAGGGCATTGGGGCGGGATTTGTTCCGGATACATTGAACCCGGGGGTTTTGGATGAAATTATTACGATAAGGGAAGAAGAGGCATTTCTTGCCGGAAAAGAATTTGCAAGGTCAGAGGGCTATTTGGTCGGCATTTCCTCTGGTGCGGCGCTTTATGCGGCCGAAGTGTTGGCAGCTAGGGCAGAAAACAAAGGGAAAACTATTGTCGCACTGCTTCCGGATACAGGGGAACGTTACTTGTCCACAGATTTATATAAAGATTAAGGGATAGTGTTGATGTACCAACACTGCCCTTGCCAAATAGAACGTAGAAAATTAAGCGCCGTATCTTAACCGATATGGCGCTTAATTGCTTCAAAGCTTTCTTTGCTCAATACATGTTCAATTTTGCAGGCATCTTCCAAAGCAGTCTTTTCATTGACCCCAAGGCGCATCAGCCAGCTTGAGAACAGCAGATGGCGCTCATAAATCATTTCAGCAATTTCACGGCCGGATTCGGTTAAAGTGATGAAACCGGCATCTGATACAGTAATATGTTTATTTTCACGTAAGTTCTTCATAGCAATGCTGACACTTGGCTTTTTAAATCCCATCTCGTTTGCAATATCAACAGAACGGACGACAGGAAGCCGTTTGCTTAAAATCAGAATAGTTTCTAAATAGTTTTCAGCGGATTCGTTTGTATTCATTTTAACTCCTATTTCCGTTCTTGCGGATTTTCTTTTTATTTTACCATATCATAGCGTTGGTGTACAGACGGCAACATAGTCAATGAAGGAGATTATTCAAATGGTACAGGAACTAATTTTTTTTAAAAAGTTATTGACAACTAACAGATATTAGCATATACTAATCAATAGTTAGATAAGACTAACTAAAAGAGCAAAAAAATAGTTCAGATAAGTCACACTTTCTTGATTGGATATACATAGAAACTGTGCGGAAATGGAGTAAACTATGCCACTTACAATGATTGGTACCGGAAAAGCAGGAATCGTTCAAAAAGTAACCGGAAAGGAAGAGACAAGAAAATTCCTAGAAAGCCTTGGGTTCGTAGCCGGGAGCGCCGTAACCATCATTACAGAAATCGGCGGAAATGTCATTGTCAATATCAAAGATTCCAGAGTTGCCATCGGCAGAGATATGGCAAATAAAATTATGGTAGCATAACTCAAAAACAGCGCATAGCACAACTTTTGGACGCGAAAGCGAACAAAATTGTGCTGTGGTATTGTGTGCAGGAAGTGGCTGCTGCGGAACTATTAAACAGCAGCAGCCCGGACAGCGCATGGCACAACTTTTGGACGCAAAGGCGAACAAAATTGTGCTGGAGTATTGTGTGCAGGAAGTGGCTGCTGCGGAACTATTAATAGGAGGACTTATATGAAAACATTGAAGGAAGTTGCCTGTGGCCAGACTATAACAGTAAAAAAACTGGCAGGGGATGGGCCGGTGAAGCGCCGCATTATGGATATGGGAATTACAAAAGGGGTTCAGGTATCTGTAAGGAAAGTGGCGCCGTTTGGAGACCCGGTGGAAGTGACCGTGCGCGGCTATGAGCTTTCTTTGCGCAAAGCAGATGCAGAAATGATTTTAGTGGAAGATTAAAATACAGGAAAAGAGGGAAGAGACATGGCAATTACCATTGCACTTGCAGGAAATCCAAACAGCGGAAAGACGACGCTGTTCAATGCCCTGACCGGATCCAATCAGTTTGTAGGGAACTGGCCGGGAGTAACCGTAGAAAAGAAGGAAGGGAAATTAAAGAAGATATATGGTGCTGCAGAGGGAGAGGATGTTACGGTGACAGACCTTCCGGGCATCTATTCTCTTTCCCCATATACATTAGAAGAGGTAGTCGCAAGAAATTATTTGCTGGAAGAACAGCCGGATGTCATTTTGAATATTGTAGATGGCACAAATATTGAGCGGAACCTGTATCTGTCCACGCAGCTTTTGGAGCTTGGGATTCCAATGCTGACGGCAGTCAATATGATGGACCTTGTAGAGAAGCAAGGGGATAAGATACATATTGATAAGCTCGCAGAGAAACTTGGCTGTGAGGTTGTGGAAATCTCCGCGCTCAAAGGAACCGGTATTATGCAGGCAGCAAAGAAAGCAGCAGCCCTTGCAAAAGGCAGTGCGCAGGCTCCCATACACCAGTTTGCGCCTGAACTGGAAGAGGCAATCGTCTCTGTGGAAGAGAAGCTTGGTATGGAAGTCCCGGAAAGACAGAAGCGGTTTTTTGCAATTAAGCTGCTGGAAAAAGATGATAAAATCAGGCTTCGCCTTGATGCAGTACCGGACGTTGGCATGGAAATCAGCAGGTTGGAAGAGGAATTGGATGATGATACAGAGAGCATTATCACGAATGAGAGATACGTCTATATCTCTTCCATAATTGGAGAGTGCTGTACTAAAAATCAGAAAAAGAAAGTAACAGTTTCTGATAAAATTGACCGGATTGTTACTAACCGTTTTTTGGCACTTCCGATTTTTGCATTTGTGATGTTCTTAGTCTATTACGTTTCGGTTTCAACAGTCGGAGGCTTTGCGACTGACTGGGTCAATGATGGTGTATTTGGAGAGAATTGGGTTTTGTTTGGACTGGAAATTCCAAGTATCCCAACGTTACTCGGAGGGATGTTGGAGAAGATTGGGTGTGCAGATTGGTTGTCAGGGCTGATTTTGGATGGCATTGTTGCCGGTGTCGGAGCAGTGCTTGGATTTGTGCCGCAGATGCTTGTATTGTTTTTGTTTCTTGCATTTTTAGAGGCATGTGGCTATATGGCAAGAGTTGCATTTATTATGGACCGCATATTCCGCAGGTTCGGGCTTTCCGGGAAGTCGTTTATTCCTATGCTTATTGGAACCGGCTGCGGCGTTCCCGGCATTATGGCGTCCCGGACAATTGAAAATGACAGGGATCGCAAAATGACAATAATGACAACGACATTTATCCCATGCAGCGCAAAACTGCCGATTATTGGGCTGATTGCGGGCGCATTGTTTGGTAATTCCGGATGGGTAGCAGCAAGTGCTTATTTTATTGGTATTACGGCAATTATATGTTCCGGGATTATTTTGAAAAAGACAAGGATGTTTGCAGGAGATCCGGCTCCTTTTGTCATGGAGCTTCCGTCATATCATATGCCGACGGCCGGCAATATACTCCGCAGTATGTGGGAGCGAGGCTGGTCTTTTATCAAAAAGGCGGGTACGGTTATTCTTCTTTCCACAATTATCATCTGGTTTATGAGTTTCTTCGGATGGGTGGACGGAAGTTTCCGGATGCTGGAAGATACGGAGTTTGATAACAGTGTTCTGGCAGCGTTTGGGAATGCGATTGCATGGATATTTCAGCCGCTTGGCTGGGGAGAATGGAGATTTTCCGTTGCAGCAATCATGGGTTTGGTAGCGAAAGAAAATGTGGTCAGTACATTTGGCATTTTATTTGGATTTGCAGAAGTTTCAGAAAACGGAGAGGAAATCTGGGGGATGCTGGCGCAGAATATCAGCGCGCTTGCTGCGTTTTCCTTCCTTGTTTTCAACCTGTTATGCGCACCTTGTTTTGCGGCGATGGGTGCGATTAAGAGAGAGATGAACAGTGCAGCATGGTTCTGGTTTGCGGTTGGCTATCAGACCTGCTTGGCATATGTGGTTTCTCTTTGCATCTATCAGTTTGGCAGGCTGTTTGCATATGGCGTTTTTGGGATTGGGACAGTTGCCGCATGTTTTCTTGCAGCTGCATTCCTATGGCTTTTATTCCGCCCTTATAAGGAAAGCAGGGGCTTACGGTTTGGCGGAAAAAATGAAGCATGGAAAAAGGCAGGAATATCATAACTTCTGCCGCATTTGTATCTGATTAGGCGTTTGCGAAACTCGATTATTTTGGAAATTTTATATAAAATTCAAACATTGCATGCTGATGTTTTGGTCCTGCGCAGGCACGTTGATTTTTCGATTTTGTTCCGCAGCCCTGTTAATCTGCCCATGCGCAAACTCGCAGCAAAGCTGCTCAGACAGTGCGCATGTCGGCAGATAGGCATGCTCACAAAATCTTCAAAATCTGCCTAATTGCCTCGCACAAGACCAAAATCACAGCATTGCAATCTTTCTGAATATAATCTAAATTTTTAGAAAATTGCGAGTTTCGCAAATGACTATTGTATCTGATTTATGAAAGGAGCAGATTTGTATGGGGACAATGATAGTGGGCGGCATTTTGCTCTGCGTGGTCGGTCTGATTATCCGCAGCATGGTGATAGATAAGAAAAATGGAAAATCCATCCAATGCGGAGGCGACTGCAGACATTGTGGAGGGCATTGCCAGCGCGGTTAACAGAATGTAATTTTTTATAAAAGGAAGAATTTTTGCAATAAGAAGAAGCCTCTCTGGAAATACTAGAAAAGAAAATATATATATTAAAAATGCGGAGAGGAAGGAAAAACATATGATTTATGTAATTTATTGGTCTCAGACCGGGAATACTGCCGAGATGGCCAAAGCGATTGAAGAAGGGATTTTGGAAGCCGGAGGAGAAGCAAAGATGCTGGCAGTAGGAGCAGCTTCACCGGATGATGTGAAAGATGCAAAAGCACTGGCACTTGGATGTCCTGCTTCTGGCGCAGAGCAGCTGGAAGAAACAGAGATGGAGCCGTTTGTTGAACAGTTTGAACGGATTGCCGGAGGAAAGAACGTTGCATTATTTGGCTCTTATGGCTGGGGCGGCGGAGAATGGATGCATAACTGGGAAGACCGGTTAAAGACCGCCGGAGCAAATATTGTAGGAGGGAAAGGAATTGTCTGCATGGAGGCGCCGGATGAAGAAGTGCTAAAAGAGTGCAAGGAGCTTGGAAAAGAACTCGGGAAAGTGAATTAGAAAACAGGTTAGAAATTTTAGTGCTGTCTGAAAATCTTACGGAATACAGTAAATAATAAGAAGGATTTTCGGAGCGGAATATGGCAAAATTAGAACTGATTGTACGCTATGAGGGAGATTTGTCCAAGGCGGAGCAGCTTGGCGAAGTAGAAATTACTACTTTGCTTGGCGGCTACGCCTTGCTTATGTTAGAGGAGGAACAGGCTGCAGATGTGCTGTCCTGTCCATGTATTATTTATGCAGAACTGCCGACGAGGGTGTTTTTTTCTGTAGAAGAAGGGAAGGCGGCTTCCTGCATTTATAATCGGCCGAGCGCGCCGGAAGGGATGGCTTCCAGCCTTTCGGGAAATGGAGTACTGCTTGCAGTAATTGACTCTGGCATTGACTATGCACATCCGGATTTCAGAAAGGAGGATGGAACGACCCGGATTGCAGCGCTTTGGGATCAGACACTGTCTTCAGGGACGCCGCCGGAAGGTTACCATACCGGCAGCCTGTACACCGAAGAGGACATCAATCAGGCCCTTTCGGAGCGCAGGCCAGAAAACCGCCGCAGCATAGTGCCAAGTACAGACCTGTCAGGACATGGAACACATGTCGCAGGAATAGCTGCGGGGAATGGCAGAGCATCTTCCGGCAGGTACCGCGGAGTAGCCTATGAAAGTACGCTTCTGGTTGTAAAGCTTGCCGCAGGGAATGTCAGCGATGCCTATGGCACGGCGCGCATGATGGAAGCAGTGGATTTCTGCATCCGCTATGCCATTGAAAGAGATTTGCCGATTGTCATCAATTTAAGTTTTGGGAACAATTATGGCGCGCACAATGGAAAAAGTTTGCTGGAGACATATCTGGATACCGTGATTCCGTATACGAGATGCTCGCTTTGCATCGGAACCGGCAATGAAGGCGGAGGACGCAGGCATGCCGGTGGTGTGCTAAGAGAAGAAAATACGGAAACTGTGGAGCTTGCCGTTGCAGGCAGAGAGAGGGCAATTTATCTTCAGCTTTGGAAAAACTATACGGACCGTTTTGCTGTAGAAATTCAGATGCCGTCCGGAGACAGTTTCCGTTTTTCTTATGAGGAAGGCGAAGCAATGACAAGTTTCGGTTCAGGGCTTTTGTTTACCGGCAGAGGCAGGACGATACGGTATGGCAGTGCAGAGTTAGAAGTGCTTTGGAGCCTGCCGACTCCTTATCAGGATTTGTCGGTTGTGCAGGTAGCGATTGAAGCGGTTTCTTCACAGGACGGCATGGGAGAATTAAGCCAAGGCATCTGGAAAATCAACCTGCTTCCGGAGGAAATTTTGGAAGGGACTTATGACATCTGGATTCTGCAGGGAACAGAGAGCAGCCAAAGCGGTTTTGTACGTCCGGTGCAAGAAAGGACACTGACAATACCCTCTACAACAGACCGATGTATTGCAGTAGGTGCATATGACACAAGAAAGGACAGCTTGGCGCCGTTTTCCGGCAGAGGATACCCGAGAGGGACTGGGAGCGTGAAGCCGGATTTGGTTGCACCGGGAGTGGATATTATGTCCTGTGCGCCGGGAGGCGGCTACGCAGTAAAAACAGGCACTTCTATGGCAACGCCGTTTGTCAGTGGCAGTGCGGCACTTTTGATGGAATGGGGGATTGTACGAGGCAACGACAGGTATCTCTATGGTGAAAAACTGACTACATATCTGCAAAGAGGTGCAGGAAGAAGCAGCAGCCTGGAGTTTCCGGTAGCACAGGGAAACCCACGTCTTGGCTTTCCGAATCCGGCGGCAGGCTATGGAGCATTGTGCCTGAATTCAAGTATTCCGGGCTGAGGCGGGTAGGCTGCAAGAGGAGAAGGAAGGACGGCGTGGGATAATAAGCACTTTATTTTATGATACTTTGTGTCAGATAAAGTGCTTATTATCCGTTGTTTGGATGTTGAACTGATAGTTGGAAAAGCTTAAAGATGAATAATTATTCTTGGATCATAGTTAAATTTGCAAAGAGAATAGAAAAAACATACGTTCGAAATATGATTGAAAAACCAGAGATAGCATGATATGATTATATATAATAGGATTTTCGTCAAAGCAATATGGGAGGAGAAAAATGGGGAAAAATAAAGTGATTATGGTGCAAAATATCAATATTACTGTTTCAGAGGAAAATTTTGATGATTATATCTGTATTACTGATATTGCAA
>CAJTZB010000077.1 GCA_910583815.1 uncultured Lachnospiraceae bacterium | reverse complement strand
CCCGTCATAGCCTCTTATGACAACGAAGCGAGCGGCGGCTCTGCCGTCGCCGCCATTTCATTATTAAAAAAACGCGGCATCCAGAAAATCCGTTTTCTTTGCCTGATCGCTGCTCCGGAAGGCGTAGAACGCCTGAAAGCAGAGCATCCTGACGTAGACATTTACATTGGTGCCCTAGATGAACGGCTTAACGAACATGGCTATATCCTTCCGGGCCTTGGCGACGCCGGCGACCGGATTTATGGAACAAAATAATGAAACTGCTATTTGGAACCGGCAATCCGGCAAAACTGTCTCTTATGCAAAAAACATTAGAAAGTCTTGGAATCGAACTCATCGGACTAAAAGATTTGGAATCTCCCATTCCTGACGTCCCAGAGACCGGAACAACCCCTTTAGAAAATGCAAGGCAGAAAGCCACGGCATATTACCACGCATTCCATATGCCTGTATTTTCATGCGACTCCGGCCTGTATTTTGACAATGTCCCGGAAGCTTGGCAACCAGGGGTGCATGTGCGCACCGTTCATGGGAACTGTTTAACAGATGAGGAAATGCTCACATATTATGCAGGACTGGCACATAAATACGGAACATTGACGGCCCACTATAAAAATGCCATCTGCTTTATTCTGGACGAAGGACATAGTTATGAAGCAATGGACGCTTCCATAGAAAGTGAGCGTTTTCTGATAGCAGAAACACCACATTCTGCTATCAGAAAAGCAGGTTTTCCGCTTGACAGCCTGTCCATAGACATCAAAACCGGCAAATACTATTACGACTTGCCGGAAGAACAGTTAGACCAAGTCGCTGCAGAGGATGGATTTTTTATGTTTTTTAAACGAGTGCTAGAAAAGATAGGTTGATAAAAATTTCTTAATATTTATGCTCCCCCCTCTAAGCCAAAGCAAAAAGAAGCTTGGCTTAGAAGGAGCGCTAAAGATCACTATTCATTCCAAGGAAGTATTGTTCCCATTACTTTACGTGGCTGTGCTTTTATCTGCACATCAAATTTAAGCGATGTTCTTGTAATCTTTGTATCCGCATTATGCAACCTCATTGAGATTATCCATTGGTCAAAATAAATTTCTATTGTTGTCTTGCTCTTTGGTTTTATACGAACTTCTACAATTTCCTCTGGCATAGTTATGGTTTGAACTGCCTGTTCATTTTTAATCCCACCATATGGATGCATAAGCGAGCCATGCATATTGTACGGATATACCTTCGTTGCATTTGAACTATCCTCTTTTATAAATTTGTAAAAATCTTGTGTTCCAAACATGTACTCAAAAAACACTCGCGTAAATTTTTTTGCATTCTCCTGTTGTTCTGCTGTTGCATGTTCCTTCACAGTGCCAAGGTTTTTAATCTCTTGTGCAAATAACTTTATAATCGGATAATATATTGTGTCCATTTTATCCTCTACAAAAGACCACTTTTTATATCTTTCTGCATACTCATCAATCTTCTTAAATATACCCTCCATACCATTTATGAACTGGCTGCTACAATAAAACTGGTTGTTCGTCCAGACCTTTGCAAAATCAGGTTCCTCAGTAATTCGTGGATGTTTTACTGCTTCATGGTTATTTTTACAGCTAATTCCTATCTCATTAATCTTTTTCTGATGCTCTGGATCAGAAAATATCATAAGATCAATATCTCTTACATCACCTTTTGTACCAGCCGAATCAGGCATAGCTAAAAGTACAGCATATAGTTCTGCATCTGCAGATAAAACAGGTTCCACCATTCTTAAATAAACTGCTGCCGCCCTAGCTGCTCTATTATAGTCATTAGCTAACGTCTCCATATGAAGTTCTTCTATCCCTGCTTCATCATCCGCATCTTCATCTGAGCTTTGTAGGACTTGATATGCCTTCTCTATATTCTGATAACTTTTATCTTTTACTATTTCTATTTGATCAATTTTCCACCCATGCTCAGTTAATTCACGATATATTTCAACAAGTGTGGCATATTCAAAAGCCTTGCCACTCATTACTGTGTTTGTAATCCTCTTATCAGCAGTAGTTCCTCTGATTTCTGCTTCTGGATTTTCAAAATTAAGTAGAGGTGCCAAATCCTCTGTGGTTAAAATCTTCTTTACTTCTATAGCAATTGCCTCTGCTAATTTTACTGGAACTGCATTTCCTATTTGTCTATATTTGCTGTCTAAATCCCCACAAAAATGCATTCCAATTGGAAACGTCTGTATTGCTGCCGCCTCTTTATAACTTAATCTTCTATTTTTCCCAATAAATATAAATTTATCTACTCCCTCAAACTCCATGCCACCAGAACAAGGACTAAGTGGAACCTGTTTTGCCATTGCTGGTATTGTAAAAGATACCTCATCAAAATCTCTCTTTCGATTTCTTGACATATATCTTGAAGAGAATGATGCTTGACAAACATCATCCATATTAACATCTTCCAAACCAGAAAGGGCCTCTCTTAATGTAACTGCCCTAGGATCTCCAGAAGGGAATATATATGCACCACCATTGCATATATCATTGCGGATTCCAATAAAGATAACACGCATCCTATCTTGCGGAACCCCATAATTTTTTGCATTGACAGTTGGTGCAGACATTGTATATCCTAATTCAGAAAAATCTTCAATGATTTTGTCAAATACAGTCCCATCACCAAGTGTTTTTATCCCTATCACATTTTCTGCTACAATTACCTTTGGATTCTTTATTCTTACCATTTCAACAAAATTCCTATATAAAACATTTCTGGAATCATCCACTTGCCTTGGTCCAGCCAGAGAAAATCCTTGGCAAGGAAAGCCTCCCAAGATAACATCTGCGTCTATCCCCGGAAGCACCTTATGCAAATCCAATTTTGTAATATCACCACATTCAATAATGGTACAGTCTTCCTCCTTTTTCCTAGTGCCATCTGCATTATAGTTTGCCCATTTATCATATGTTTCACAAGCATCCTTGTCAAAATCATTGGCCCATAAAATACGAAATCCCATATTATGAAAACCCATATCTAATCCACCTGCTCCTGAAAACATTGAAATTACTTTAAAACTCATATAAATATCCTCCATCTCCTGTGATTCCTTTGAATCATTTGAATGTACATTATATTTAACAACTGTTCCCCTTTTGACTATTATAGAACATATGTTTGATTTTATCAATATCTATTTCTAAAAACATAAAACTATTTTTGTGCAAAAAAAGGCTATGTGTCAAAGGCAATATAAATCCTATTTGCATCTGTCTCCAACACATAGCTTTTTGGAAATCTATGAAACACTTATCACGAAAATTTTGCTCTCTTTTCTTCTACTTCACCGAAAACTTATAAACCGTCACGGTTTCATACTCCTGATATGCCTTAACTACCGACGATTTAAAAAACTCCTTTTCATTGCATGCATCCGGAAACATCTGCGTCTCAAAACAGATTCCTTCTCGCTTTTCATATACTTTTCCGCCCTTCCCAGCTGCCTTTCCATCAATAAAATTGCCGCTGTAGAGCTGCATGCCCGGAAGGTCTGTATATACTTCCATCTTTCTGCCGGAAACCTCATCAAACAGGCTTGCAACAAGTTCCGGACCATCACCGGAATTGTTCAGCACATAGTTATGATCGTAGCCGCCTGCCTGCTTTAATGGTTCGTACTCTGCCTCAATCCTGTCACCGACCCTCTGCTCCGTCCTGAAGTCCATTGGTGTGTCCTCCACCATCCGGAGTTCTCCGGTCGGAATCAGCGTATCATCTGTAGGAGTAAAATAATCTGCATCAATCCATACTTTATGGTTTAAAACTGTGCCGGACGCATGGCCGGAAAGATTGAAAAACGAATGGTTTGTCAAGTTGACAACCGTATCTTTGTCACAGACTGCAAGATACTCTATAACAAGCTCATTGTCCTCTGTCAAAGTGTAAGTTACCGTAATATCAAGATTTCCCGGAAAACCCTGCTCCCCATCCGGACTTAAACGAGACAGTTCTATAGAAACGGCGTCCTCCTCCGTAAAGCACTCTGCCTCATACATCATATTGTTGTAGCCGACAAAGCCGCCATGCAGATTATTGTTTCCGTTATTTTTATCCAGCTGATAAGTTATGCCGTTTAATACAAATGATGCATTTGCAATACGGTTGCCGTTCCTGCCAATAAATGCCCCATAATAAGTCCCATTCTCGTCATAGCCTTTGACATCATCATAACCCAACACAACATCTGCAAGCTTGCCGTTTCTGTCCGGCACAAGGACGCTTACAACCGATGCGCCGTAATCCGTTATGCCTACCTGCATTCCTTTGGAGTTTTCCAATATATATAATGTGGCTGCCTCCCCTTTTTTTGTCGTGCCGAAACTTTTCTTTGAAATATTCATCCCCAACCTCCTGACCTGATACTTCATTGCAGCATAAAACCTGTCTGCCATATTATACACTTTTTCCGTCGTACATAGCAAGCCCTAAATGTTCTCTTCCTCATTTGACTTTCCTTTTCTTCCATGCTATACTATGGAACGATTTTGAGTGGTCTGCTGCCATCCGGCAGGCAGACATAATAGGGAAACAGGTGCAAGTCCTGTACGGTCCCGCCGCTGTAAGCGAACAGCATCGGTTTGAAAAGCTCAGCCACTGAAGGATAAGGGAACCTCCTTTGGGAAGGCAAATTGATGTGAATCCGGCAGATGTTCCGGTAAAACGCGCGAGTCAGAAGACCTGCTCAAAACGAAAAATAACTCAGCCACGAGGATTTGGTAAAGGAGATTAAAACATGGAGAAAAACAGCAAGAAAAAACTGATTGTGCTCGCCGCGGCATTCGTTGTGGTCCTTGCACTATTTGGGGCGCTCTACTTTGCACTCCGCCCGCAAGGTACAGAAGGGAAAAAAGAATTCACATTGGAAGTCGTTTTAGCAGACGGCACCTCTAAGTCCCACGATTTAAAGACAGATGCAGAGTTTTTAGGCGATGCCTTGTTAGAGCATAAGCTTATTGGCGGAAGCGAAAATGCTTATGGTTTTTTTGTCACAACAGTGGATGGCGTTACTGCAAACGACGCCAACCAAGAATGGTGGTTCCTGACAATTGGTGGTGAAAGCTCCAACTATGGTGTCGATTCGGTTCCGGTAACAGACGGAGGCCATTACGAGTTTACTCTTATGGTTGGCTGGGAATGAAATCTTCAGCTAAAAACATCGTCCTGTTTGCCCTGCTTTCGGCATTGCTGCTGATTACGCAGGTTGCACTTGCCCCGCTTCCAAACATTGAATTAGTTTCACTGCTTGTCATTCTGTACACAGTAGTCCTTCAGAAAAAAGTACTGTACATCATCTATGCTTTTGCACTGTTGGAAGGCCTTATCTACGGCTTTGGCATGTGGTGGTTCTGCTATTTGTATGTCTGGACAATCTTGTGGGGCATAACAATGCTGTTCAGAAAAGAACAGAGTGCTCTGTTTTTTGCATTTATCAGCGGATTTTTTGGCATCTTTTTCGGCACGCTGTGTTCGGTTCCCTATTTTCTTACCGGCGGCATCGAAATGGGATTCTCATGGATTATCAGCGGACTGCCGTTTGACATTGTACACGGCATTGGCAACTTTATTGCCGCACTTCTTTTATTTCGCCCGCTGAAAAACATCTTGTCTAAAACATATGAAACATATCATTCAAAATCCTATAAAAATTAGGAGTCCCGAAATCTCTTTCCATATGGAATAAACAAACATAACGCGATCCCCATTGCAAGGAAATCTGCAATCGGGGTCGCTGAAACTGCCGGGCAGGTGAGGCAAATAATCCTAAGAAAATGCTGCCCATATACAACTGTCTCTTCATCAGAAATAAAACTTCTTACAACCGGAACTGCACAGGTAAATAACAGTACTGTTCCGGCAACAGCTATCACCACACTGTAAAGAAACGCTGTTTTGACAGCAGAACGCATGCGAGAATAATTTTTTGATGCATAATTATATCCGATGAGAGGAAGTACGCCCTGCGTCATTCCGCCTGCAATTGCCTGATTAGAATAAGAAACAACCATCTTATTCAGTACCAATAACTGCTTTTGAAACCGGCATGTTTTGAAATAGTTCTGTGTTATCTGTCTTATTTGTTTTCACCAGAAATACCTCCCTAAAAGATATTGTTCCCCAACCACTTCCCATGAAACAAAAAAGAATCCTGCCATAGCAGGATTCTTTTTCGTCTTCTCAATTCCGTATCACAATATAGCTTATTTCCCGTATAAAAATTATAACTATTTTCAGCTGTCCTGCACAAACAGCCTTTGGCGGAAAGCGGCTGGACAGTCATAATATTTTATATATTAGAAAAAGGTACACTGAATAACTTTCTTGATTAGCACTTTGTTACGTTTGTTGCCTGAGGTCCCTTAGCGCCTTCAACGATGTCAAATTCTACTTCCTGACCTTCCTCTAAGGACTTAAAACCTTCCATGTTCAGTCCAGAGTAGTGTACGAATACGTCGTTACCAGCCTCATCACAGATGAAACCGAAGCCCTTTTGGTTATTGAACCACTTTACTGTACCCTTGTGCATGTGTATTTCCTCCAAAAATAATAAATGTCATGCAAGCATCTGCTCACATCAATATTATCATAACATTTTTTCTAAAAAGTGTCAAACTATTTTTTCTCTTTTCTGTCTATTAAATTTTCTCCTGTTTAGAGATACAGATGCTAAGCTCTTCCAGCTGTTTATCATCTACCACATTTGGTGCTTCCGTCATAAGGCAGGACGCATCCTTCACCTTTGGAAATGCAATAACGTCGCGGATATTGTCGGTCTTTGCCATCAGCATAATCAGGCGGTCAAATCCATAAGCAAGCCCGGCATGAGGCGGAACTCCATATTTAAATGCGTTTAAGAGGAATCCAAAACGCTCATACGCCGATTCCTTCGTAAAGCCAAGCACCTCAAACATCTTCTCTTGCACTTCGCTCTGGAATATTCTCACGGAGCCGCCGCCGATTTCCGAACCATTCAGCACAATATCATATGCTTTTGCACGGACTTTGCCTGGTTCAGTATCCAAAAGCGGCAAATCCTCTTCCATCGGCATTGTAAATGGATGGTGCATTGCCACATAACGCCCTTCCTCTTCGGAGTACTCAAGAAGCGGAAACTCCGTAACCCAAAGGAAGTTATACTTATTTTTATCAAGCAGCCCAAGATTTCTTGCAATTTCCAGACGGAGATTCCCAAGCACATCATAAACAACTTTGTTCTTGTCTGCCGCAAAGAACAGCAAATCACCCGGTTCACCTTCCATTGCCGAAGCCAGTGCCTTTAACTCTTCTTCGCTCATAAACTTCGCAAATGAAGATTTTATGGTTCCATCCTCTTCAAGAGCAAGATAAGCAAGCCCTTTTGCTCCGAAACCTTTTGCAAACTCTACCAAAGCATCTATTTTCTTTCTTGGCATTGCAGCCTGTCCTTTTGCATTGATGCCACGGACAGAACCGCCGGCCGCAAGTGCATTTGTAAATACACCAAATCCACAATCTTTTACAACATCAGAAACATTTTTCAGCTCCATTCCGAAACGAGTATCCGGTTTATCCGAACCAAAACGGTCCATTGCCTCCTGCCATGTCATGCGGGCAATCGGAAGCTTTACTTCTACGCCAACAGACGCAAACAGTTTCTGAAGCAGACGTTCATTTACTTCCAAGACATCCTCTACGTCTACAAACGAAAGCTCCATATCGATTTGGGTAAACTCCGGCTGACGGTCTGCACGCAAATCTTCATCACGGAAGCACTTTACAATCTGAAAATACCTGTCATACCCGGAACACATCAAAAGCTGCTTAAACAGCTGCGGCGACTGTGGCAGCGCATAAAACGTACCAGGATGCACACGGCTTGGCACAAGATAGTCTCTTGCACCTTCCGGCGTACTCTTTGTCAGCATTGGGGTCTCAATTTCCAGAAATCCCTCCTCTGTAAGAAACTGTCTGACCAGTGTCGCAATCCGGCTTCGCAACATCAGGTTCCTCTGCAGGTCCGGACGGCGCAAATCCAGATAACGGTACTTTAATCGAAGCTCTTCTTTTGTTTTAGAGTCCTCTTCTACCGGGAATGGAGGAACGTCCGCCTCGGATAAAATACGAAGTTCTTTTGCACGCACTTCAATGCTTCCAGTAACCAGAGCTTCATTTGCTGCACCGGAACGAGCTGTGACCTCGCCTTTTACTGCAATCACAAATTCACTGCGAAGCTTTTCTCCTTTTGCAAAATTTTCAGCCCCGCAGTCCGACTCTTCTAAAATAATCTGGAGCAGCCCGGAACGGTCTCTTAAATCAACGAAAATAATGCCTCCCTTATTCCTGCTTTTCTGCACCCAGCCCATCACGGTAATTGTTTCGCCAATATTCCGTTCTGACACCTCCGTACATCTGTGGGTTCTATGAAACCCCTTCATGGATTCTGCCATTTTTAGTTCCTCTCCTTTTCGTATCTTTGCTTTGCATTTATTTGCTTTGAAAGTTCTGCCACTTCGCTAAACTGCTCGGAGTGGTACAACTTTAAAAATTCCAGAAATATTCCCATATCAAAAGATTTATAGTCTTCTATCATCATCTCAACCGCCGTGTTCATATCAAATGCTTCCCTGTACGGCCGGTGGGAAACCAACGCGGCAAACACGTCACATACCCGAAGTATCCTTGCTGCCAACGGAATCTGCACACCCTTTAAATTATCCGGATAACCGCTGCCGTCATAATTTTCATGGTGGTGGTAGACTGCGTTCAGAATATCTTCCTGGAATCCGCATTCCTTTAGCATCTCCATACCAAGCTGTGCATGCATCCTCATATACTTTACGGATTCAATTTCCAAGGCCTGTTTGTCACGCCCATATAAGTTTTTGCCAAGACGAAGCTTCCCTATATCATGGACATAGGCTGCCTGTACTACCTTTTCTGTAAATGTTCCGTTTAATCCCATCTGTCTGCAAAGAAGCCCTACTATCATCCCAACAAGCTCTCCGTGGTCAATACTGTCATAGTAATCCTCTTCTATCAGATTTTCAAGGTCCAGATGGTGCAGAACAGTTGAAATAACCTGGCCCGAAGCCTCCACTCCAGATATTCTCCTTTCCTTACAAAAACTCCTGATACTGCGATAAAAAGTTTTGCTTTCTTGCTATCATTTCATCAATTCTGGCAATGTATTCTTTGACATTTTTAACATTCTCCACACGCTCCAGCCTGTCTTCGTCTGCAAACATGAACTTTGTGGAACCGCCTGCGCCAAGTGCCAGAATCGTATGGCGTTCCTCCATAATCAAAACATTATACAGCCCTTCTTTGCCCTCCTTGGCATACCCGACGTTTTCCAAATTGTCTGACATATTTTTTTGGCGGTATAGATAATATGGCGCATAGGAATGCCCTGCCATATATGCTTCACACACTGCCAGCATAGCAGACGCCTCATGCGATTTCAGGCTCTGATAACGTTCCTTCTCTGCATTCAGCCGTGCGGCACGCTTTACGGCCAGCGTATGTACCGTAATGCTGTCCGGCTTTAACTCATCAATCTCTGAAAGCGTAGCCTCTATATCCTGCTTTCCCTCGCCGGTCAGACCGACAATCAAATCCATATTGATATTGTCATGCCCACACTCTCTTGCAAGGCAGAATGCTTCTTTTATCTGTTCTGCCGTGTGTCTGCGACCAATCAGATCCAGTGTCCTTTGCTGCATTGTCTGAGGGTTTATGGAAATTCTTGTAATCCCCTCTTCTTTTAATACCATAAGTTTCTCTCTTGTAATACTGTCCGGCCGCCCCGCTTCTACAGTCCATTCCCGCAGATACGTAAAATCAAAACTCTGCTTTACTTTGCGAAGCAGTCTACGCATCTGTTCTGCCGACAAGGTTGTTGGCGTGCCTCCGCCGATATAAATGCTTATTAGCTTTTTATCAGAAAGACAGCCTGCCGCAAAGTCAATTTCCCGGAACAACGCCTCCAGATACGGTTCCACATAGGCCTCATACTGTTTGACAGGGTAGGAACTGAACGAGCAGTACAGACAGATACTTGGACAAAACGGAATACCAATATAAATGCTGTAGCTGTCCTGCTTTGTTATGCCGGCAAGGAGCCTGCTCTCATTTTCAACAACTTTAAGGCAAAGTGCCGTTTTTTCCTCAGAACAAAGATACTCCGTTTTAAAATAATTTGCAATAGTTTCCGGAAGTTCTCCTTGCAGTCTTCTCTCAAGCGCCAGCTTTGTCGGGCGGACTCCGGTAAGCGTCCCCCACGGAAGTTTTTTCCCTGTTGCCTCAGAAAGCATCCGGTAAAGCTTCCGATGCAGATAATTGCGGTACATCCTGCGGTCCGGCAGCCCTTCATTTTTGTAAGCTCCTTCTACAAGCTGTGTGAAATCCTCTTCTGCAAAAATCTCTGTCTTTCCGTCCTCAAAGGAAAGAAAAAAACGGTTTGGCTCAAGCTTCAGCAAGAGCCTCCCCATAAAAGAATCCGAAGACATACCATAAAGCTCTGCAGATGGTATGTCCTCATGCACAATATTCAGTTCTTCTTCCGGGTAAAAGGCTTTTACAAGCGGTCGGATGTCCTGCTCATAGTCCTCACCCAACATCTTAATATAAATCATCGTTTTCCCTTAGCAGCTGCACATTGAATTGTTTTTCATGACGAATCGTTGTCTCTGCGCCGTGTCCCGGATATACCATTACTCTGTCCGGAAGCACAAACAGTTTCTCACGGATGGAAGACTGGATTGCTGCTGCTTTTCCGGTTGGCAAATCCGTCCGCCCGATTGTCTCATAAAACAGGGTATCGCCAGAAAACAGCTTGCGCACACGCTCCGCATAATAGCAGCAGCTTCCAACCGTGTGCCCCGGCGTTGCAATGACATGAAACAACTCTTCCAAATAAGGAAGCACCTGCCCATCCTCATAAAATTCATCTGCTTCCATTCCATAAGGGAACATAAAACTGGAGGAAGCATTC
>CAJTZB010000076.1 GCA_910583815.1 uncultured Lachnospiraceae bacterium | reverse complement strand
ACGCTTAATATTCTGGCAAAGAAGAAAAAAGAGGTTTCTGCCAAAATTTATACAAGACCATATTCACCTCTTACCAAAAGAGATGTTTTGGAATTTAACAGACAGTACCCTATGCTTCAGGTGATTCGTACAGAAGCTTTCCATGACAGGTTCCTTATTGTGGACAGGCATATGGCTTATCATATTGGTGCATCTGTTAAAGATGCCGGAAAGCGTTGCTTTGGAATTACAAAAATTGAGGATCAAAGTATATTGTCAGCTTTATTGGATATGTTAAAAGAAAGAGTATCTTAGTCTGATTTCTGGATAGTGTCGCTTATCTTTCAAAATTACAAAATTCCCAAGTCCTTAAATAAATTCTTAAAAAGCAGAAAATATTATTGAAAACCAACAAAAAGCCACGAAAGAAATTGAAAGAATACGAAAAATATACTATAATGAAATTATATGTAGCGTCGGCAGACAGAATGGGGGAACTATATGGAAGTGATACATGTGCTAGAGAATGTTATGGAGTATCTGGTAGAGACGGCAATTTTGATTTTTGAATTTATGGGGGTCGGCATTATTATTTTTTCCGGTCTAAAAGGCTTTTATCATTACATACGCCGTTCTCCAGAGATGAGAATCACGTTAGCGCAGGGGCTTGCTATCGGCTTGGAATTTAAGCTTGGCAGCGAAATCTTAAAAACTGTTATCGTACGTGAGTGGACTGAAATTGTGACAGTTGCAGGAATTATTGCGCTTAGGGCAGCCCTTACCTTCTTGATTCATTGGGAAATTAAAGAAGAGCATAAAGACAAACTGGAACATGAACAGGAACTTTATGAAGCCGAGCTGCGGGAAGCCAAACGAAAGGCCGAACTAGAAGAACAGACTGGCCAAAAGCAAGATTAATGATTTCTGGGAAGGCTAACTGTCTTCCCAGAACAGTTCATCCAACGTTTTATGCAGGGCTTTGCAGATAGCAAGACAGAGATTGATTGTAGGGTTATATTTTCCTGATTCAATAAGTCCAATTGTCTGTCTTGTCACGCCGACTGCTTCTGCGAGCTGTTCCTGCGACATATCACATTCAATTCTTGCAATTTTCATTCTTTTATTTTTCATCGGGTTCTTCCTTTTTTTCCTCCTTTTCTACCTGTTTATCGGCTTTTTTTTCACCTTGGCTGATAAGAAAGCTAAAGGAAAAATAAAATATCAGTCCCCAAGCAAGAGCCATGCCAAAGACCCAGAGAAGCCCATCAGGATAAAATGTTCCGTCATAAAACATTTCAGGAAGTCCCATAACAATTCCGAAAAACAGTGCGCCGACAGCAGTGCTTTTGACAAGAGATTTTTTGCCTTTTTGCTTACGCCCATTTCCGCCCCAAAGAAGAAGGCCGGATTTGATGGAATAAACGGTCATAATCAGTGCCGGAATGAACCAAACCGGAATATACAGGGCATAAACAAGAATATGTTCGCAGTACAGAAACATTAAAACAAATTCTCCAAACACCAAAATACAAAAACAGGTCATAAAGGCTCCGGTATAGATAGCCCGGTTGATATCAAGCAGGGAATCATCTTTTGTTTTTATAAAAAGAGTGCCTTTGGTAGCTTTTGCAATTAATATATACAATGGGCTTATTATTAGGCAGGCAGCTTCCAAGGGAAATAGATTCGGGTTGAATTCCAGAAACAGGAATTTGCCTATGGCAAGCAGAAAAAGAAGCACTGTGAGCAGCCAAAACAGTTTAGAAGCCAGTTTGTTAGTTTCATGGATAATGCGTTCGTCTTTTACTTTTTTCATAATAGTCCTCCGTTTCTAAGATATTTTTTGGATAAAGAAGAGGGTGTTAAAAACTTTAATTTGATAAGAAAAGCATATCATGATATATTGCAAAATGCAATATATAAATTGCATTTTGAATAAAATAAATTACAGATAATAAAAAAGCAACAGTGGGTTGACAGAATGCAAGCTGTCATTTGGTGGTGTGCAACTCTAAAAGAAGATAGACTTGGCATTGTGGAAGGGCAGTTTGATTATTCTAAATGCTGTTTGTGCCGAGGGCGTCATAAATAAGCCGTTTTCTTCCATACTAAATAAAACGTCCTTAGAATGGAGGAAAATATGATTCTGGCGGATAAAATCATCAAACTAAGAAAAAAGAATGGCTGGTCTCAAGAAGAGCTTGCCGAGAAAATGAAAGTGTCCAGGCAGGCGGTTTCAAAATGGGAGGGTGCGCAGACAATTCCTGATTTGGAGAAGATACTGCAGCTTGGGAAATTGTTTGATGTAACTACCGACTATTTGCTTAAGGATGAGTTAGAGGAGGAAGAGTTTACAGACAATGTTATGGACCTTGTTTTGAGGCGAGTAACTATGGCTGAAGCAAACGAATACATCAAATGGAGACGAGAGGCGTCCGTTAAGATTGCCGCAGCAACTTTTCTCTGCATTTTGTCACCTATACCATTACTGCTTTTAGGAGCAGCAACAGAAACACAAAAGAAACTGCAGGAAGGGGTGGCATTAGGGATTGGATTAGGTGTTTTGCTTATTTTAGTGGCAGTTGCAGTCGGCATATATATTTTCTGTGATTATCGGAATGCTCCGTATCGTTTTTTAGAAGAGGAACCATTTGATACAGAGTATGGAGTCAGGGGAATGGTAAAAGAAAAGCAGAAAGAGTTTTCAAAGACTTATGTAAAGCACAATATCATAGGAACCAGCCTTTGCATTGTTTCTCCGGTTTCTTTATTTTCTGTTATGAGCTATGAAGATTCTTTTTTACTTGTGGCTATGCTTGCAGTTACAATGCTGCTTGCAGGCATTGGAGTTGTGTTCTTGATTACTGGAGGCGTCCGCTTTGCAAGTTTTCAAAGATTGTTAAAAGAAGGTTCGTTTACTGAGGAAGAAAAAAGAAAAGATAAGGTAAAGGAAAGCGTCGGAACAATATATTGGCTTACAGCAACGGCTGTTTATCTTGGTTGGAGCTTTGCAACAGACAACTGGAAGATAACTTGGATTATATGGCCGGTTGCTGGAGTTCTTTTTGCTATGGTGATGGTACTGCTCAATTTACTGGTTGACAGAAAAGAAAAGGACAAAAACTGAGGCAGGTAATGTGTTTGTGACAGTTTTCACATAGGACTTTTGGCCCTTTAAGTTTCGCTTGCATTTTCCGAAATCTTTATATATAATGCCTTTAGCGTTGCCATGTGTACTTTGTCAAGTGACTGCAACAGCTTGAAATGAGCATAATGGCACTTTTTATGGATATGATGTCTGCGGCGAGGATGCTGCAGATATGGAAAGGCATGCTATGGGAGGATATATGGGAAAAGACGATTACTATAAAGCCTTTCGACTTGGAAAAAGGGATTATCAGATGAGATTGCTTCGTGGAGCTAAGCCGACCTTGCCGGTGTTGGATGATATTTTGCCGGAAAGAGGTTCTTATTCCGAAATGCCGCTTGGATTGGTGCAGATTCCGCTGGAGCAGTTGGTAGGGACTAAAGGAAGTGCAAGGAGCAATTCCTTTTCGGGAAATTTTATGCCAATACTTCATGAAAATACGGAGTTTGCAGCGAAATGGGAGAGACTGAGTACGAGCCATGTAAAGGAAGGCATTCAGGATCCGATCAAGGCCTATGAATATATGAATAAGTTTTACGTAGAGGAAGGAAATAAGAGAGTCAGCGTCCTGAAATACTTTGGTGCGGATTCTATTATGGGAGAGGTAATCCGCATCCTGCCGAAACGTACCAATGAAAAGGAAAATAAAATTTACTACGAATTTTTGGAGTTTTATAAAGCTGTCCCGATTAATTATATCTGGTTTTCCCAGGAGGGAAGCTTTGCAAGGCTACAGGAGGCGGTTGGGAAAAAGCCGGGAGAAATATGGACAGATGATGACCGGCTGGCTTTTAGCTCCATGTATACACGTTTTTCGGCAGAATATAAGGCCAGAGGCGGTGACAAGCTGAAAATTACAGTAGGAGATGCTTTTCTGGCGTTTATTACACTGTATGGATACGCAGAGCTGGATAAAAAAACGACCAATGAATTAAAAACCTTAATTGCAAAGAGTTGGGAAGAGTTTGAACTGCTTCAGGAAGAGCAGGATATTGATTTAAAGACAGAGCCAAATCAAGAGAAAAAGCCATTGCTTAACATTCTGTTTCCGGCTAACCCTAAATTAAAGATTGCGTTTCTCTACGAAAAGGCACCGGGAATTTCTGCATGGACTTATGCACATGAGCTTGGCAGGCTCTATCTGGAACAGACCTTTTCAGATGAAGTAAGTACAGTCTGCTATGAAGGCGTAACACAAGAAAATGTAGATGCATTGCTGGAAGAAGCAATTGCAGCAGGCTGTAATTTGATTTTTACTACCACGCCTTCTTTTGTGCAGGCAAGCGTAAAGGCAGCAATTGCGAACCCGGAAGTCAGAATTATGAACTGTTCTTTAAATACTTCTCATCGTTATATTCGTACTTATTATGCACGGTTGCATGAGGCCAAGTTTTTGATGGGAGCAATTGCCGGATCTATGGCAGAAAACAATCGGCTGACTTATATTGCGGATTACCCGATTTACGGTTCGATTGCCAATATCAATGCATTTGCTCTGGGAGCTAAAATGGTAAATCCGCGTGCGCAGGTTTATCTTGAGTGGTCTGCGGTAAAGGACGTGGATATTGAAGAAAGAATCAGACAAACAGGTTCCTCCTGCATTTCAGGAAAGGACATGGTAATACCAGAGGAAGGTTCCCGATTTTTTGGATTGTATCATATGGAAGGGGACTGCCCAAGAAATCTCGCTATGCCATTGTGCCACTGGGGAAAATTCTATGAGAAACTGATTCGTACGATTATGGACGGAACATGGAAGTATGATGACAATTCTTCAACAACAAAGGCGATTAATTATTGGTGGGGAATGTCTGCAGGGGTAATTGATGTTGTCTGTTCCCAGAGGCTTCCGGTAGGTACAAAACGTTTGGTAGAATTGCTGAAATCAACAATCAGTTCTGACCTGTTTAATCCATTTTCGGGTATTTTGTATTCCCAAACCGGCATAGCGCAAGCTGATCCGGACAAAAGTCTTTCTTTGGAAGAAATTATGACAATGGATTGGCTGATAGAGAATGTGATTGGTACAATCCCGGACAAAAACGAACTAAAGGAGCAGGCAGAGCCTGTAGTCAGACAGCAGGGAGTAAAGAAAAAGGAAGGTTAGCCGCTTATGAGGATACTGGCGCTTGCGGATAAGGAATCCAAAGCACTGTGGGACTATTTCGACAAAAGCATGTTGGAAGGAATCGACCTAATTATTTCCTGCGGTGATTTGGACCCACGCTACCTTTCGTTTTTGGTAAGTCTTTACAATGGTCCGGTGCTGTATGTACATGGAAACCATGACGGAAAATACGAGCAGATTCCGCCAGATGGATGCGTTTGTATAGAGGATAAGATTTATGTTTATAAAGGAATCCGTATTTTGGGGCTTGGCGGTTCTATGCGTTATAAGCCAGGTCCGCACCAGTATACGGAATGGGAGATGAAGCGCCGGGTTGCAAAACTTGGGTTTCAGCTGCTTAGGCGGCGTGGTTTTGATATTTTAGTGACGCATGCGCCTGCTTATCAGCTAAATGACGGACGTGATTTGCCACATCAAGGTTTTCGGATATTCCGTACGTTATTAAAGAAATACTGCCCTAAATATTTTTTGCATGGGCATGTACATTTGTCTTATGGAAGAGACCACAAACGTTATGATAAATATTTGGACACGCATGTTATCAACGTATATGAGAGGTGTGTATTTGAGTTTGAGGATAATGATCCGCAGAAGCATCTGCGTTAAGCTGTTATGTCTGGCAGCAATGTTTATTTTTTCTGGGTGCGGAAGCAAGCAGGAAAGTGCGGACATTGACGCTGCATTGCCGCCTGATGTGACAGAAGTGCTGCAAGAAATCAAAGAGCCGGAACCGACGCCAACAAAAGAACCCGAATTGCTGCCAACAGTTGTGCCGGAACCAACCTTGACAATGACACCATTTCCGACGCCGACTAAAAAACCAGAACCAGTGCCGACAGCGACACCAATACCGATGTCAACTGCCACACCGGAACCGACAGCAACTCCGCTTCCGACACCGTCTGAAATGCCGGTTCCGACAGATCTGCCGATTGGAGAAGAAACTGCAGGAGGCCATATTATTGTCTTGGATGCTGGGCATCAGCGTAAAGGGAATTATGAAAAAGAGCCAAATGGCCCGGGTTCTGATACAATGAAAGCAAAAGTTTCTTCCGGGACTCAGGGGGTATCTACAGGGTTGGCAGAATATGAACTGACATTGCAGGTTGCCTTGAAACTGAGGGATGAACTTACCAAAAGAGGCTATACCGTGATTATGGTACGAGAGACACATGATGTAGATATTTCCAATGTGGAGCGTGCCAAGATTGCCAATGAGGCAGGAGCAGATGCGTTTCTTCGCATTCATGCAAATGGTTCAGACAATCAGAATGCAAAGGGAGTTCTGACCATCTGCCAGACGTCAAAGAACCCATATAATGCGGAATGGTACAAAGAAAGCAAACGGCTTTCAGAACTTGTATTGGATGAAGTTGCATCAAGTACCGGGGCAAAAAAGCGTTCCGTCTGGGAGACAGATACGATGACAGGAATCAACTGGGCAATGGTACCGTCTACTATTTTAGAAATGGGTTTTATGACAAACCCGGAAGAAGACGAACAGATGGCAACCGAGGAATATCAGGATAAAATTGTCCGTGGAACCGCAGATGCAATTGATTTGTTTTTCTCAGAAGATGAGCAATAATAAAAGCCTTCTGCTTTTTGCTGTTATGGAGCGGCGAGAAGCAGAAGGTTTTTTGGTTTATGAGGCTCTTAAGGAGCCATATTTTTAAATTTAATTTCTGGAGCATTTTTCTGCATCTATTGCAAGCACAAGCATCAGCGCACAGAGAGCGTCATCTGGATTTGCTATATCAATGGAATAGGTGTCGGTCAGTCGGAAAATTTCTTTTGAAACGGTGGCGATAAGAGAGCCATCAGAAGTATTTATTTGGTAATCCCATTCCCAAAAATCACCTTCAATTTGCCAGCCGTTAAAATCAATTTCAAATTTTGGGTGGAAAAAAGTAAACTCCTTTTGAATTTTTCCAACATAAGAATCATGGACATAGAGGTGGAACTGCGGAAGGAATGTCAGAACCTTTTCCTGAACTGTTGCAATATGTGTTCCAGAGGTATCTAATATATGCAGGCAGTGTCCAAAACTTAACTGGCCTTCTACAGTAAAGACGGTGTTTCCTGCTTCATCAAAAATATCATAACTGTCAAACCAAGAAAAGAAACGTTGTTTAAATAGCAGCTTCATTTTACTCTCCGTTCTGATGATAGTTGTATTTTAAGAAGCATGCCATGTATCGGCAAATAGGTCTTGCCAATGGGGATGCTTAAATTTGCTTTCATTTTACCACAAAAATAAGCGAAGTGCCATTATAAATATATTATGTGGGTATCTGTACACTGACGTTAAGAAAACGTCAGGTATGGGAGATTGTTGAAAATTGTCACTTCGAATGGTATAATTATCCTATCTCAAAAGATATGGCAGGTGAGCGTAGTGAGTGGCATAACTTTTTCGGAAATCATGGAATTTTATCCAAGACATAACAGTTCAATATATGAAGACCTGAAAAGGGCTGTGGAACAAAACAGCCTTATTCCATTTGTCGGAGCAGGGCTTTCTATGTTTTGTGGCTATTTAGGGTGGCCAACGTTGCTAAGGCAGCTTGCAGGTTTTATTTACGATAAAGATATTCAAAGTGAAGTCGAGCAGCTGATTTCTGATGGAAAGCTTTTGGAGGCAGCACAGAAAATAGAGTATAATTATCCAAGAATGTTGCGTGAACTTCAAAAACTTATGGATTATAGTAAAATTAAAGAGTGCAATGCTGATAAATTATGTACATCGGCTGTTTATGCTTTACCATATCTGTTTCAGGATGGTCTTATTATGACTACGAATTTTGACCGTGTGCTGGAAGAAGTTTATGATAAATGCCATAAGAAATTTGGAAATGTGATTACTCCCTATGAGCCGGATTTGCTCACACAGGCTCGTCAAGGCAACCCTCATTGTTTGTTTAAGCTGCATGGGGATATTGGTCCGGAAATACATGATATAAAAAAACTTGTATTTACACAGGAGCAGTACGATAAGGCCTACATGGGAGACGGAGCATTGATGAAGGAACTGTCTCAATGGTTTCAAAACAAAAGATTGCTGTTTTTAGGCTGTAGCCTTCTGATGGACAAAACAATGGAAGTGCTTCAACAGGTGACTGCAGAAAATCCCGGATTAGACCATTATGCAATTTTAGAATGCAGTCCGGATATGATAGGACAGCGTAGCAGAGAACTTGGAGACTTGGGAATTTCTCCTATTTTTTATCCGCAGGGAAAGCACGAAGCAGTACGTGTTCTATTGGAGCGCCTTTTGGAAGAGACCAATAACAATGCGTATAAAGAATTGTACAATTATACTCAAAGTATTATAGCATCTACAAATAAAGAAAAAAATCGCTTTATGTATGATTCAGATTATATTGTATTTACTGGGCGAGAAAACGAATTGGAGCAGCTTTATCAGTTTTGCCAACAGTCCGGGCAGCTGTTATGGTGGGCGGTCACCGGACCGGGTGGAATAGGGAAAAGCCGTTTAGTCCATGAGTTTGCAAAAAGGCAGAAAGAAGAAGGTTGGGAAATTTGTTGGCTGAAGCATCAGGATTACAGCCGTCTGTCTGAACTGAAACTGCCTGTAGGCCGTTGCATCATAATTGCAGATGATATACAGTCTCATTTACAAGTGCTTGGAGACTGGTTTGCCTCTGTTTTTATGCATCGGCGCAGCGAAAGTCTAAGGATTCTTTTGCTGGAGCGAGAAGGGAAGAATTTGGAATCAGCTGGTTGGGCAGAAATGCTGCAGTCAGATTCTCCTTATGATGATACGCTTTCTGAGAAATGTTATTGTTCTGATTTTTTGCAGCTGAAGCCGTTGCAGGAAGATGAACTGAAAACAATTATGATAAATTTTGCGGCAGCTTCAGGCGAGCCATTGATAAACACAGAGCATGCAGAACGTTTGCTAAAGACGTTGCAGACAATTGATGAAGGTTTACAGCGCCCGATTTATGCCCTTGCAATTGCGGATGCATGGTGCAATGGAGAAGACCCTGCCCATTGGGATAAAGGACAGGTTTTAGAGGAACTGATAAAACGTGAGCTGAAATTTTACTATGGAAGATTACAGAATTTATCTCAGAAAAAGGTTTCTAAGGAAACGCGTTCTGAACTTGAGAATCTTCTGGCGCGTTCATGTGTACTGCAGTTTTTGCCGTTAGAGAGCATCGAAGAGACGGAATATCCAAAACTTCGCAAAAAAGCTGAAGAATTGGACATGGATTTCTTTGAATTGCTTCGGCAGGTAGGGGTTGTCTATAAGGTGATACTTCATATTACAGAAAAGACAGCAGAAGGATCAGAAGAGAGAATAAGCAGGGAAAAAAGAATGGAGGCAGTAGTTCTGGACTGTCCGGATCTTGTGAAAGAGTATCTGGTATTGTGGAAGGCGTTTGATAAAGGAAAGTTCGACCTTATATTTCCGGAAGGTTGGGATAATTGTCCAGAACAGCTGTTTTTCTTTCGGCAGGTATTATGGGACTATCCTGAAAGATTGGAAAAGGAACATCGGTTTTGGATTGAGCTTTTTGCAGGAAATCCTAATACAGTTCTGTATGCGCGGATGTATGGCAATCTGCTATTTGGCGTTACAGTACAGGTTCCAAAGCTGAAGGAGCAGGCAGTACTGTGTTTGGAAACACTATATCATCGGTTTCAGGATTGTGAAGGTGTTGCAATAGAGTATGCGGAAGCTTTGGTCAATTTGTCGGCGGAGCAAAGCTTAGAAGATTGCATACAAAGTGTGGATAAGCTGCAGCTATTGCATGGACAGTTTCAGGACAGCGAGGGACTTGCGGTCGAATATGCAAAAGGTTTGGTTAATTTGACATCAAAGCAGTCATTGGAAGACCGTATGCAAAGTGTGGATATACTTCAATTGCTATATGAGCAGTTTCAAGACAGTGAGGAACTTGCCGTTGAATATGCAAGAGGTTTATACAACTTGACAACAAAGCAAGAACTAGCAAGTTGCATGCAAAGTGTTGTGAAATTGCAAGCGTTATGGGAAAGTGGAAAGTTTCAGAATAATGAAGAATTAGCGCTTGTATATGCAAGAGGCTTAACTAACCTGTCATCAGAACAGTCACTGGAAGATTGTGTGCAAAGCACGAATCGGCTGAAAATGTTATGTAAACAATTGAGGGAAAGTAAGAAACTTATGTTTGTGTATGCAGGAGGCCTGGTCAATCTGGCTCTTATCCAAACTGCAGAAGCAGATATACAGGAAACCTTAAAGAAGTCAAAGGAACTGTTGGAGCAATATCCGGAAGAGACAGAACTGCAGTTATTCTATGCTCAGACGAAATTCAATCTGACGTTGGTGCAGTCTCCGGATGCCTTGCAGCAGACAGTGGCAGAAATTAGGGAGTTTCTTTTGGAGCATCTGGATGTTAATTCGGAATTCCAGCTTGAGTTGGACAAGTACTTGGACAAGCATCCCGACCATGCAGAACGATATGTGCTTCTTAGAGTATAATGATTTATCCTGCCGACTCTGTCTGGCTTTTCTTATGGCTTGACAGTTTTCCTCCAATTGATGTACAATTAATTACTTGTATACAATAAATAAAACGTGTGCCGTATAAAACGGCGGAACGGAGGAGAAGATGAGTATTTGGGTGGCGCTTATTCTGTTTGTAATAGGCATTGTTTTGGTGGTAAAAGGAGGAGACATTTTCGTAGATGCTGCAAGCTGGATTGCAAAAGCGGCGGGAATACCAACTTTTATTGTTGGTGCAACAATTGTGAGTCTGGCAACTACGATGCCGGAACTTTTGGTTTCGGTTTTTGCTGCGGCAGATGGAAAAATT
>CAJTZB010000075.1 GCA_910583815.1 uncultured Lachnospiraceae bacterium | reverse complement strand
TATATCCTGCTTAAACTCTTTACAGATTAACTTTGCCGTAGCAACACCGATATTCGGAATTCCAAGGCTGTAGAGCAGCCTTGCAGCAGTCGTCTTTCTTGCCTTCTCAATAGATGCCACCATATTTTCGTATGACTTTTCTCCAAATCCCTCCATCTGCACAATTGCTTCCCGATGCCTTTCCAGACGGAATAAATCAGCAGGCTCATGCAGGAAGCCCTCATTCATCCATTTTTCCATTGTGGCTTCTGAAATGCCTTCCATATTCATTGCATCTCTGCTTACGAACAATGTAAAAGATTTGACTTTCTTTGCAGGACAGTCCGGATTGGTACAATACAGCACTTTGACATCGCTCTCTGTGGAAATTGACGTTTCCCCATTGCAGACCGGACAATGTCTTGGCGGTTCTGCTGTTTTACTCTGTGTCAGATTTCTTGCAATCTGCGGAATAATCATATTCGCCTTATAAACTTCGATTTCATCCCCAATACCAAGACAAAGGCTTTCCATAATGCTGACATTGTGTATACTTGCCCTGGATACTGTCGTCCCCTCCAATTCCACCGGCTCAAAAATTGCCACAGGGTTGATAAGCCCTGTACGTGACGCACTCCATTCGATTTCCTTTAACCGTGTCTTTGCAACTTCATCCTTCCACTTAAATGCAATGGAGTCTTTTGGGAACTTTGCAGTCCTTCCAAGGCTTTTGGAATACTCCAAATCATTAAAAGCCAGAACCAGCCCATCCGACGGAAAATCATTTTTCCCTACCTGCTCCGAAAAATATTGTATGTTCTCGTCCATATCTTCCGAAGTAACCAAACGGTGTTCCACACATGTAAAACCAAGAGTTTCTAACCAATCAAACTGTTCACTTCTTGTTGCAAATTTTAGTGTATCCTCTGTAGTAATTAACGCAAATACATAAAACAAAACATTTCTTTCTGCAGTAATCTGATTATTTAGCTGACGCACGCTTCCACTGCACAAATTACGCGGATTCTTATATTTTGCTGACACTTCTTCAATTTCAGAATTGATCCGCTCAAACTCCGAGTAGGTAATCACAGCTTCTCCGCGAAGCACAAGCTCTCCTTTGTACGGAATCCGGACCGGAATATTTTTATATACCTTTGCATTATTTGTGATGATTTCTCCAATCTCACCATTCCCTCTTGTAACTGCCTTCTGCAGTTCCCCATTATTATAGGTAAGGACATTGGTCAAGCCATCCATTTTCCAAGAAAGCAGTCCTTCTTTTTCTCCAAGAAACTCCTTTAATGCTTCTATATCTTTGGTCTTGTCTAAGGACAGCATCGGCACCACATGCCTCTCTTTTGGAAGCTCGCTCAATACCTCATAGCCGGTTCTCACTGTTGGGCTTTGCGCCATTACATATCCGGTTTCCTGCTCCAGTACAAGCAATTCGTCATATAGCGCATCATATTCAAAATTGCTCATAATCTCACGGTTTTCCTGCTCGTACGCATAACCAGCTTTATTTAACAGTTCTACCAGTTCTGCGATTCTTTCCTTTTTCTGCTGTCTGCTTTTCATTTCTTCCATATCCTGCTCCTATTCTGTCCTTGTTCTGCTTTTCCTGCTCTTTTTTGCTTCTCTCCAACTTCCTTTGCTGCGCTGCCGGCAACGCCGAAGAATTCTTTAGTACTTCACGCAGTTTATCAAGCTCTGCCGGAGTCAGGTTGCGGTATGTTCCGGGGTTCAGCCTGCCAAGTGTAATATGCATCACACGTACACGTTTTAAAGCCGTAACACGATAATCAAAATATTCACACATCCGCCTGATTTGACGGTTTAATCCCTGAGTCAGAATAATATTAAAACTGTTTTTCCCAGTCTGTTCTAATTTACATGGTTTTGTCACCGTGTCGAGAATCGGCACGCCACTTGCCATACCACGCAAAAATTCCGGAGTAAGCGGCTTGTTGACCGTTACTTGATACTCTTTTTCATGATGATTGCCCGCGCGGAGAATCTTATTGACAATGTCTCCGTCATTCGTAAGCAAAAGCAGGCCTTCCGAATCCTTATCCAGCCTTCCGATTGGATAAATCCGGCTGCCATAATTCAAATAATCAATAACATTATCCGGCTCTCTTGTATCTGTTGTACAGACAATACCGGCAGGCTTATAAAAAGCAATCAGCACTTGCTCTTCCTGCTTTTGAATGGTTTTTCCCAAAAAAGTTACGTTCTGCCCTGGGAATACCCTGCTCCCTGTTTCTGCCGTCTTCCCATCAATACTCACTTTTCCCTCTGCAATATAAGTATCTGCCTCTCTTCTGGAACAGATTCCTGCATCGCTTAAATATTTATTAATCCGTATTCCGGCTTCCTTTTGTCCCGGAACCTCAAACTTTTTTCTTTTTTCTGCCATAAGCCACTCCATTTCTATAAATATTCAGAAGCCTGTCCTGCAGGCCTCAAAAAAGATAAAATACCCTTTTTATCATAATAACTTTTCACAAGTTTGTAAAGAGAGAGTTGGCTTCTATTTATGCATCTTTTAAAAAAGTGTGAAAACGTAAGAGAGTTCTTGAAATTCTCCCATAGATAGGTTATAATGTACTAGCATGTTACTGTAACTCAGGGGATAGAGTGCCTGCCTCCGAAGCAGGTGGTCGCTGGTTCAAGTCCAGTCAGTAACACTTACCTGTGGATAAATGAATTCCTTTGGCAGACGCTAAAGGAATTCATTTACCATATAGGGATTTTTTGGCACAAATTGCCGCCAGAGCGTCACAAAGAAACCTACTGCAATTATTTTTGAAATGGAGAGTTTTATGAAATATAAATATATGAAATGGATTCTTGGAACATCGTTTGCTGTTATGATACTTGGCCTTGCCATGCTTTCTTTTGGCAAAAACCAGCCAAATATCCCTGCTGATGCGGATACTTCTGTCAGTCCTGCTCCGAATCCTTCACAAAAACCTGGCACTCCTACGGACAACCCTTCTACACCAACTCCTTCCCCTACTCCGACACCGTCTCCAACTCCTACTCCGTCTCTCGGACAGTTAAATGCGGAGATTCCTATCCGTCCGGCAACAGACCAGACAGGTTCTTTGATTACATTGCAGATGGCAGAATTTTTAAAAGCATACCACGGCGGTAATTATGCTGCACTCTCTGCTTTTCTGCTTCCGGAAGAACTTCCGTCAGAAGAAACAGTAAAAGAACACGCGGAAGAGATTTCTGAAATTGCTAATATCTCCTGTTATTATAAAGAGGGAGTGGATTACGCAGATTATATTGTTTATGTGTCTTATGAAATTAAATATGCCGGCAGCAATGTATTCATTCCTGCTTTGGAGGAATATGCAGTTTCCTTTGACGCCACCCAGAGTAACTGCACAATCTATCTTACAACACGCAGCAAAGATGTAGAAGAAGCCATGCTGCTTTCTCGTGCCGAAGAAAGTGTCCGTGAGTTATATATTAAAGAGACAATCCGCCGTTACATGAATGCTAAGCTTGCCTGTGATGAAGTATTGTTAAAAGATCTTGTTACTGACAGCTCCTATATTGACATCAATGATATTTCTACCAAAACGCAGTATATTGAAGCATACCGCAACCTTGATTTTATTATCCGGGAATGCCCTTCTGACATTATGGAATTCCGTTATATTGTCTATGTGGCGCACGATGTAAAAATCGTCAATATTGCTACACTTGCTCCTGGCGCAGATGAACTGATGATTTCCATTGATGAAAACAACTATCCAAAAATCTTTTTTGGAAATATCTCTGCAAACTCAGAAGCTTATCGGGTAGAATCCCGCAAGCAGGACGACTTTATTACGCTTTATAAGAGCGTGGTAGACCGTCTTGCTGAAGCGATGGTATCTGATGCCAATTTACGCGAATTTATTGAACGTATTGATAATGCGACCGGACAGCCTGAATAAAACAATGGCTATCCTCTTTTATTCAGATAATGCACCAAGCCTTTTTAATGAGTCTGTCTCCGGTTCAAAATAATAAACCTGATCTGACAGCACTTCCGTCGCCTCCACTTTTGTAGCATTGATTTCTTTTACGGCTGCAGCAAGCTGCCGCAGACAGACTTCTGCCTGATCCGGAAGAAATATAACTTCGTGAATACTGCTTGGAAGAATATAAAAACCGCCCCCTGATGCTCTGGCAAACTCCCTCAGCCGTTCTTTATAAATCAGGGAGGCGGCTCCATATATGCCTGATGTATTTGTGAGTACATACATTCCATGTATTTCTTCTTTCTCTAACCAAGGTTCCTTAATTCCAAGCAAAAGCCCTTCCATTGCATAAATAGCAGGTGGATGAATCCGTTTTGTATTTTCCATTGCAGCATCCTTTAATGCTTCCTGCGAAATCTGGAGTTTTTCCATATGCTCATTTAAAATCTGCACAGTTCCCTGCCGTTCCTCAGAGAGTTTCACTGTATACTGATAAATAAGCGCTAAATCTAAAAATTCCTCATACGGTGCATCTTGAAGCAGCCCTTCATTTTTTTCCCTGTTTATCAGACGGTAAGTAATAAAATCTTTCATGCTGTCCCATTGAAAATCAAGCTCTTCAAACATTTCATATCTGTTTTGTTTCTCTTCTTTAAAACTCTGCACAATACCTGCAGCAAGCTCTTTTATTGTTCTGCGTCCATCCTTATATTCCTCAAATTCCCGCGCCAGATAAAAAGTTGGGGCAACACTGCTCCCTTCTTCTTTCATGACCAGACCGCACATAGTAACTGAATTATTTTTTAGTACGGTCACTTCCTTTGTCTCCAGCTTTCCGGAATACTGTTCTTTCATAGATTCTGATAATTCTTCTAAAAAATAACTGAAATTTTCCTTTATTTCCTGTTCGCTGTGTTTCAACCGCCTGTTCCTTTCTCTTAAATTGGATGTTGGTAACTGTTCAGTGAAGGTCTGCGCATTTACTGCGCGGACCGTAAGAACATGATTCAGGAGTGCAAAAATCCCATCGCCGTGGGCGATTTTCATGGATTTTTGCATTGTAACTGTGAAGGTACTGAACAGTTACGAATATTGGAATGATAGCCGAACCCTCTGCCATGAAGGCGGCTCAGAAAAATAGAATTCCGACTGCTGTTTCGGATTGCTTTTAAAGCTTGTACTCAGTATAACAAAAATAAGGCATCTGCTCAAGTGCCAGATGCCTTATAAACATGCCAAAGTTTTTCTGCCATTTTTGTGAAGTTTGTACAGACGCTATTCTCCTTGGCTGAGATATTCATCAATCCCTCTTGCAGCTGCCTTTCCCGCCCCCATAGCAAGAATCACCGTTGCTGCTCCGGTCACTGCATCACCGCCTGCAAATACTCCACGCCTTGATGTCTGTCCATTCTCCTCATTTGCAAGAATACATTTATGCTTGTTGCATTCCAGTCCATCCGTTGTGGAAGAAATCAGAGGATTCGGGCTTGTTCCAAGCGACATAATAACAGCATCTGCCGGAAGTTCAAACTCAGAACCGGCTTTTTCTATCGGACGTCTCCTGCCGGAAGCATCCGGTTCGCCAAGCTCCATTTCCACACAGACCATTGCCTTAACCCAGCCGTTTTCGTCGGAAATAATTTCCTTTGGATTCGTCAGAAGTTTAAACCGTATTCCTTCTTCCTTGGCATGCTGTATTTCCTCGGCACGCGCCGGAAGCTCCTCCTCGCTCCTTCGATATACAATATATGTTTCCGCGCCGAGACGAAGCGCAGTTCTTGCCGCATCCATTGCCACATTTCCGCCGCCGACAACCGCTACTCGCTTTCCATGAAAAATCGGGGTATCATATGCATTATCAAATGCTTTCATCAGGTTATTTCTGGTCAGGAACTCATTTGCCGAAAATACCCCATTCGCATTTTCCCCGGGAATTCCCATAAATTTAGGAAGCCCTGCACCGGATCCTATAAAGACTGCCGAAAAACCTTCTTCTGTAAGCAGCTCATCAATTGTCACCGATTTTCCAACAACAACATTTGTCTCTATAGTAACACCAAGCGCTTTCACATTTTCTATTTCTTCTTTTACGACCGTGTCTTTTGGCAGACGGAACTCCGGAATACCATAGACAAGCACGCCTCCTGCTTTATGCAGTGCTTCAAAAATCGTTACGTCATAGCCCATTTTTGCAAGGTCTCCCGCACAGGTCAGTCCTGCCGGGCCGGAACCGATTACCGCCACTTTCTTTCCTTTTTTCTCTGTTGCTGCTTTTGGTCTGATGCCATTTTCCCTTGCCCAGTCTGCCACAAAGCGTTCCAGCTTTCCAATGGAAACCGGCTCTCCTTTTATGCCGCGGATGCACTTTGCCTCACACTGTGATTCCTGTGGACAGACGCGCCCGCAGACTGCCGGAAGCGCAGAATACTTGCTGATAACTTCATAAGCACCTTCAAAATTCCCTTCCTCTGCTTCACGGAGAAAACCCGGAATATCAATTCCAACCGGACAGCCTTTCTGGCACTGGGGATTTTTACATTTTAAGCAGCGTGAAGCCTCTTCCATCGCTTCCGCTGCATCATATCCCAGACATACTTCTTCAAAATTTTTTGCCCTTACAAGAGCCTCCTGTTCCTTTACCGGAACTCTATGTGATTTATCTGCCATATGCAAATCCCCCTAAGTTTCCTCACAATAACCGCAGCCGCCGTGATGGGTACTGCCTTCCTTTTCCCGAAGCACTGCCCTTCCCTCTTCTGTCCTGTAAAGCTGCTGCCGTCTCATTGCTTCCTCAAAGTCCACCAGATGTCCGTCAAACTCCGGACCGTCCACACAGGCAAACTTTGTTTCTCCGCCTACAGTCAGCCTGCAAGCGCCGCACATCCCTGTGCCATCCACCATAATCGGGTTCATGCTGACGGTTGTTTTGATTCCAAGTTCCTTTGTCAGCAGGCACACAAACTTCATCATAATCAGCGGGCCAATTGCAATAATATGGTCATACTGCTTCCCTTTTTCACTAATTAAATATTTTAGGCAGTCGTTGACATTGCCTTTAAGTCCGAGAGAGCCATCGTCTGTGCAGACAAACACCTCTCCGGCAACTTCTTTCATCTCCTGTTCCAGAATAATCAGCTCCTGATTCCTGGCGCCAATAATGCAGTCGGCTAAAATGCCATGTTCATGCAGCCACTTGACCTGCGGATATACCGGAGCCGTCCCAACCCCTCCTGCAATAAACAAAAGCTTTTTTGCTTTAAGGTCTTCTTGCGGTTCTGAAAGAAGGTCCGATGAACAGCCAAGCGGACCGACAAAATCAAAAAAGGCTTCTCCCTCTTCATACTCTGCCAACAGCTTTGTGGAAGTTCCAACTGTCTGAAACACAATGGTTACAGTCTTGGCTTCTCTGCTATAATCGCAAATAGTAAGAGGTATCCTTTCCCCCTGTTCGTCTGCCTTTACAATGACAAACTGCCCCGGAAGGCAGGATTTTGCCGTCCTTGGCGCACGAATCTCCATCCTCACAATATTTGGCGCTAACAGCTCCTTTTTCACAATTTCGTACATTCTTTCTCCCATCCTCGCTCTGTTCTCTTAGACATCCTGCTTATGCCCCATGCCTTTTTCGGATAGTTTACCTTATTACAGTAAAAAAGTCCAGTACCTTTTTACGCCAGCCACAATTTTTATGGAAAATCACAAAAAAGTCTTTACTTTAGTCCACTATAGTGGTAATATATCACCGTATGCAAAGAAATAAATCAGCAGTCACCCGGACAGTACACCGCAAGGCTTTTGGATGCCGAAAGCATCCAAAGGCCTTGATGGAGCATTCGTGTGCTGGAAGGGTGACTGCAGTACTTTAAAATCAGCAACAGCCCGAATGGTATACAGCTCGGTTTCTGGACAGCAAAGCGGCAAGAAACCGAGCTAGTACATTCGTATACCAGAAGGGCTTTGCGGAACTTTAAATAGGAGGACAAGAAAGTGAGCAAGAGTATTAAAACTCCGGCTGTTGACTACTTATTTGATGCTGTTTTAAGCCTGAAAAACAAAGAAGAATGTTATGCATTTTTTGATGATATATGCACCGTAAATGAGCTGTTATCTCTCTCCCAGCGTTTTGAAGTTGCAGCGATGCTTCGTTCCCATAAAACTTATCTGGACATTGCAGAAAAAACCGGTGCTTCTACTGCCACTATCAGCCGTGTCAACCGTTCTTTAAACTATGGAAACGACGGATATGATATGATATTTGAACGCATTGCCCCACTCCCATCAGACCATACAGAAACGGAAGCATAGACATGTACCGGATACTGATGATTGAGGATGATAGCGGAATTGCTTCGGCAATCAAAGCACAAGCTGAACTTTGGAACTTGTCTGTTTGCTGTATTCAGGATTTCCGTAATGTCATGGCAGAATTTGCAGAATTTAGCCCACATTTGGTTCTGCTTGATATTTCGCTTCCATTTTTTAACGGTTATCATTGGTGCAACGAAATCCGTAAGGTATCTAAAGTACCGATTCTCTTCCTCTCTTCTGCGGCTGACAATATGAATATCATTATGGCAATGAATTTAGGTGCGGACGATTTTATTGCAAAGCCCTTTGACCAAAGCGTGCTGATGGCAAAGATACAAGCAATGTTACGCCGCACCTATGATTTTACTTCCTCCGTTCCACTGCTAGAACACCGCGGCGCACTGCTTCATACCGGAGAACGTTCCCTGACTTTCAAAGGCCAGAACATTTCCCTGACAAAGAACGAATATCTGATTCTGCTGACATTGATGCAGAACAAAAACAGGGTTGTAAGCAGAGAACGGCTGATGGAAATTTTATGGGAAACAGAAAGCTTTATTGATGAAAATACACTGTCTGTCAATGTAGGCCGTCTCAGAAAAAAACTGGATGCCGCAGGCCTGCCCGATTTTATTACGACCAAGTTTGGTGTCGGATATTTGATTTCTTAAAGAAAGGGAATGCCATGAAATTCTTTTTTTGCTATCTGAGTGAGCAAAAACGATACCTCATCTCCTACCTCTGTTTCTGCCTGATTCTGTTTATTTCCTTTCTGTTATACCGCCTCCCGCTTAAAGCAGTCATTTATCCGGTACTGCTCTGTTCTGTGCTTGGCGGCATTTTCTTTCTGGAAGGTTTTTTCCGTACACTAAAAAAACACCGTAAACTTTCATCTCTGTCTGGGCTTCCTGCCGGATTAACGGAAGAAGAACTTCCGGCATTCCCATGCATTACTGATGCAGACTATCATCAGTTAATCTGTGAACTCTGCGAAGAACAGAAGCGTCTTACGAACCACATGGAAGCCAAGTACAGCAATATGGCAGACTATTACACCGCCTGGGCCCACCAAATCAAAACCCCGATTTCTTCTATGCGGCTGCATCTGCAAAATGAAGATTCTGCGCTCTCCCGCGTTCTGTCTATGGATTTAGGGCGCATTGAACAATATGTGGAAATGGTGCTGATGTTTGTCCGCCTTGACTCAGAAACAACGGATTATGTCTTTCGGAGCTGCGACCTTGACACCCTCATTAAGCAGTCGGTAAAACGGTTTTCCGGAGAATTCATCTTGAAAAAACTATCTTTAACTTATGAGGCGCTTGGCATTTCTATTGTTACGGATGAAAAATGGCTATCTTTTGTAATAGAACAGGTACTCTCCAATGCCCTGAAATACACACAGTCAGGCGGCATTACGATTCGTCTGGAACAGCCTTGTGTCCTCTGTATTGAGGACACAGGCATCGGCATTGCAAAAGAAGACCTGCCACGTATCTTTGAAAAAGGCTATACCGGCTACAATGGACGCAGCTACAGAAAATCCAGCGGAATCGGCTTGTATCTTTGCAAAAGAATCTGCAATAATTTAGGGCATCCTATTATGGCAGATTCCACGCCGGGCGGCGGCACCGCCATCCGCATCAATTTGGAGCAGAAAAAAATCGAGACAGAATAATTTCTTACAAAAGCGTTAGATTTTCATGAGGAATTGTAAGCCAATGTGATTGGCTGCGGTTCCTCTTTTTGTTACAATATCTCCATCGGCAAAAAACAAATGCCAAAAATCAGTTTATTCACAGAAAAATAGCTGCAAAATTTTATTTAGGAGGAAGTTCTGCAATGAGTATCTTAGAAGCAAACGGAATAAAAAAAGTATACACTACACGTCTAGGAGGCAGCAAGGTTGAAGCACTGAAAAAAGTTTCCTTCTGCGTAGAGCAGGGAGAATATGTTGCTATTATGGGAGAATCCGGTTCAGGAAAGACAACACTGCTCAACCTGCTTGCGGCTCTTGACAAGCCGACTTCCGGCAGCATACTGCTGGATGGAAAGGACATCACAAAAATTAAAGAATCGGCTCTTGCCACCTTCCGAAGAGATAATCTTGGGTTTGTATTTCAGGATTTCAATCTGCTGGACACTTTTACTGTAGAAGATAATATCTATCTTCCGCTTGTGCTTGCAGGAAACGCCTATGAGGAAATGCACTCACGCCTTATTCCGATTGCCGCACAGCTTGGCATTACGGAGCTTTTGAAAAAATATCCTTATGAAATTTCCGGCGGCCAGAAGCAGCGTACCGCCGTCGCCCGCGCCCTGATTACCTCCCCAAAGCTTCTGCTTGCAGATGAACCGACGGGAGCTCTTGACTCCAAAGCTACCACGGAATTGCTGGAACTGTTTGCTTCCATCAATCAGAACGGCCAGACTATTCTGATGGTCACGCACTCGGTGAAGGCAGCAAGCCATGCAGGGCGTGTACTTTTTATTAAAGATGGAGAAGTCTTTCATCAGGTTTACCGTGGTGATAACACAAATGAACAGCTCTATCAGATTATTTCTGACACGCTGACGATGCTTACGATGGGTGGTGAGGCAAAATGAAACTGCGACTTTATCCAAAGCTTGCCTTCCTCGGCATCCAGAAAAACAAACGCCTCTATATCCCATATATCCTGACCTGCTCCGGAATGATTATGATGTACTATATCATTTCCTTTCTTATAGAAACACCTATTTTAGACTATATGCGCGGGCGCAGGACTATTGCTATGACGCTCACACTTGGCTGCTATGTCATGGGTATTTTTGCTGTACTGTTTCTGTTTTATACCCACTCTTTCCTGATTCGGCGCAGGAAAAAGGAATTCGGGCTATATAA
>CAJTZB010000074.1 GCA_910583815.1 uncultured Lachnospiraceae bacterium | reverse complement strand
TTTACGGATTTTTTATTTGTTGCAAAAGTATTGCTCCAGTCGTCCAATGAAGCCCGCTCCTTTGATCAATCTTCTTCCTGCCACAAAAGCGCACAGCGCACCGCTTTATTCCAGCCGCGAAGCAGCTGTTTCTTGCGTTCCTCTTTCATGTAAGGAAGAAACTCCCTGTTCAACTGCCAGTTTTCCTGAATTTCTTTTCTGTCTTTAAAATATCCGACTGCAAGGCCCGCCAAATATGCCGCACCAAGTGCCGTTGTCTCAATACAGACCGGACGATGCACCTTTGTGCCAAGAATATCAGACTGAAACTGCATCAGGAAATCATTTGCACTTGCACCGCCGTCCACTCTTAAAATTCTCAGCTGTGTTCCGGCATCCTGTTCCATAGCACGAAGCACATCATGAGTCTGATAAGCTATTGATTCAAGCACTGCGCGAATAATATGTTCCTTGGTACATCCTCTTGTAATGCCGACAATAGTCCCCCTTGCATACTGGTTCCAATACGGAGCGCCAAGCCCGGTAAAAGCCGGCACAATATAGACACCCTCTGTATCTGAAACTGCAGTCGCATAATCTTCTGACTGCGAAGCACTTTTAAACATACGCAATTCATCACGCAGCCACTGCACTGCGGCTCCTGCCACAAATATGCTTCCTTCCAGTGCATACTCTACATCCTCTGTTGTACTTGCTGCAATCGTAGTAACAAGCCCATGCTTTGAAGAAATGGCCTCTGTGCCGGTATTCATAAGCAGAAAACATCCCGTTCCATACGTATTCTTAACATCACCCGCTTCAAAACAACATTGCCCAAACAGTGCCGCCTGCTGGTCTCCGGCAGCACTTGCAATTCTGATCTTCCCACCCAGTAATCCAGACGCAGTCCAACCATATACACAACTTGATGGTTTTACTTCAGGAAGCATTGACTTCGGAATCCCAAAACGTTCAAGAAGCTCCTCATCCCAGCACAGATTATAAATATCAAATAACATCGTGCGAGATGCATTTGTATAATCTGTTACATGGATAGCTCCTTCTGTTAGGTTCCAAATCAGCCAAGTGTCAACAGTTCCAAACAACAATTCTCCTGCCTCTGCTGATTCTCTTGCTCCCGGAACATTCTCCAAAATCCACATGATTTTAGTTGCAGAAAAGTATGCATCCGGCACAAGCCCTGTCTTTTTACGAATCACTTCATCAAATCCGTCCGCACAAAGTTCTTTTACTATATGTGCAGTCCTATGGCATTGCCAGACAATCGCATTGTATACCGGTTCTCCGGTATAACGGTTCCAAACGATTGTGGTTTCTCTCTGATTTGTAATGCCAAGGGCAGCAACATCTTCCGCCTTTGCGCCAATTTTAGCCATTGCCTCTGTTGCTACTGCAAGCTGTGACGACCAAATTTCTCTTGGGTTATGTTCTACCCACCCCGGATTGGGATAAATCTGCTCAAATTCTTTCTGCGCCATGCTACAGATATTCCCTTTTTTGTCGAATAAAATACAGCGGGAACTTGTCGTCCCTTGATCCAGTGCCATGACATATTTCTGCATACTTTACTCCTGTTCCGTACAGTGCATATAAAAATTGTACACTGTTCTTCCTTATTGTCTTATTTTAACACAGCTACTGCTTTTGTGGCAACCAAATCCACCCCTGTCCCAGCAATATCTGCACATATAATATCTCCAATCTCTACCGGAGCCTCTGCTAAAAGAGCATGAATCTTCTTCATGCACTCCATAATTTTCTCTTTTGGAATCTCCCCTTTTGTCTTAACTGATACTCTTGCTGTCTCTCCATTTACTACCGGAACAGAGGACGTAACCATGCGGCATGGATTTGTCAATTCCTTCTTTGCATATTCCGCCCCACGCGGACAGGTATTTCCTTGCACAGACAGTTCTCCATTATTCTTCACTGCCATCATCAGGCATCCCATTGGGCATCCGATACAGATTAGTTCCGTCTGTTCTGATACATGCTCCATATTCTGACTCATATGTCCTCCGTTTCTAACAAATTTCCTGCTATCTTTGCCTCACTTCTCTTGCTTATTCCAATGCAAGCACAAGCTCCTTACACCCTTTCAACGCCAAAAGTTCCTCTCGTTTTATACGCACTTCCTCCATTTCTCCCGGAGCTAACATACGCTTTTTTATATGCCGAATTTCTCTGTCATCTGCAAAAATACCAAGTACTTTGTCTTTATATACATTGTCCACACGAAAACGAATCAGGAGAGTCTCTTCCCCATTTTCTATCTGAAATTTCTGCGGTACGGTATAACGCACACCACGTCCTCCACGGATAACTATTTCTTCTGTCTGTTCTTTTTTTACTGCTTTTATATAATGAGCGGCATATCTTCCCGCATTTTTTGCCTCCTCTGACACAAAATCTACCAGATCATGTACATGAAGCACATTCCCACAAGCAAAAATCCCCGAAATTCCTGTCTCCAAATGCTCATTTACGATTGGTCCCTGTGTTATACGATCCATTGGAACGCCTGCCTCAAGAGAAAGCTCATTTTCAGGAATCAAGCCAACCGAAAGCAGCAAGGTATCGCACGAAATATATTCCTCTGTTCCTGGAATTGGTTTCTTATTATCATCTACCTGTGCCAATGTAACACCACAGACACGTTCTTTTCCATCTATACCCACTACCGTATGGCTAAGTTTAAGCGGAATATTATAATCGTTAAGACACTGCACAATATTTCTCTTTAAACCTCCAGAATATGGCATCAACTCTGCAACTACCTTTACTTTTGCGCCTTCTAATGTCATACGGCGTGCCATAATAAGCCCAATGTCCCCTGAACCTAAAATAACGACTTCTTTTCCTGGCATCTTCCCTTCTATATTCACAAAACGCTGTGCTGTTCCTGCAGAAAAAATACCAGCCGGACGATACCCCGGAATACTCAGTGCTCCTCTTGGGCGTTCACGGCAGCCCATTGCCAATACAACGGCTTTTGCCTTAATATGAAACAGCCCCTGCTCCCGATTCATTGCTGTGATTTCTTTTTCCTTTGACAGCCCAATTACCGTTGTCTCTAACATGCACTCTATTTTCTGCTCTCTTACACGCCCAATAAATCTTGCCGCATATTCTGGCCCTGTCAGCTCTTCATGAAAGGTATGCAGTCCAAAACCATTATGGATACACTGGTTTAAAATCCCACCAAGTTCTTTTTCCCTTTCTAAAATCAGCACACGTTCTGCGCCTTCTTCTCTCGCAGAAAGCGCTGCTGCCAGACCCGCAGGCCCTCCTCCAATCACAACTATATCATAAGAGTACATGCGAATTCCTCCCTGATTTAACTACATCCTCTATCTTTATGTTCCATTCTCTTGCCAACAGCTCCATTGTCTTTGGCGTGCAAAAACCCGCCTGACAGCGCCCCATCCCTGCACGAGTTCTGCGTTTGATTCCATCTATTGTCTTTGCTCCAAGAGGTCTGTGGATAGCATTTAAAATCTCACCCTCTGTTACCATTTCACAGCGGCATACAACTGCTGCATAGGATGAATCCTTCTGAATCCAAGCCTGTTTTTCCTCTTCGGAAAGTTCTGACATATGTGGAATGCCTTCTCTTTTTGAAATAAAGGTGTGTTTTTGGGCAGCCGGATCCTTCCTCTGAAGAAGCTCTGCCACATACTCACCAATAGCAGGCGCACTTGTAAGTCCGGGAGACTCTATTCCTGCTACATCAAAAAATCCTTCGGCATCTGTCGCCTCCCCAATAATAAAATCATCCTTTACCGAATGAGCGCGAAGGCCGGCAAAAGACGTAATAATCTGTCCTCTTGGCACTGTATCAAGGCTTAAAGCTGCTTTTTCCATTATGGCAGCAAACCCATCAGCTGTTGTATCAATACCTTCTTTATCTTCAATATCTGTTGCCGTTGGCCCAAGCAAAAGATTTCCATGAATCGTTGGAGTAACAAGAACTCCTTTTCCGTTTTTGGTTGGTAATTGAAAGATAGTACTGTCTACCATAGTGCCAATCTGTTTATCGTATAGACAATATTCTCCTTTTCTTGCTACAATCTCCATTGGTGTCTTACTTACCATATGGTGAATTTTATCTGCATAAACACCTGCTGCATTAATCACATATTTTGCCGTATAATTCTCTGTGGATGTCTGCACCAGATAGCCACCCTCTGTTTTTTCAATGCCAGTTACTTCTGTATCAAAGAAAAAGTCCACACCATTTACATTTGCATTTTCTGCAAGTGCAATTGTCAGTTCAAAAGGACAGACAATACCACCTGAAGGAGCATATAACGCTGCAATAACATTTTTAGAAATCCCTGATTCCAGCTCTCTTGCCTGATCACCAGTAAGCAAACGAAGCCCTTTGACACCATTTTCCTGTCCATACTCATAAAGCTGCTCTAATTTTGTCCTTCCGCTCTCCTCCATGCAAATCACCATAGAACCATTCCTTCTGAACGGAATATCGAGTTCCTTGGAAAGCTGCTCCATTTTTTCATTTCCAGATACGTTCATTCTCGCTTTCATGCTTTTAGGAATTGCATCAAAGCCTGCATGCACAATCCCACTGTTTGCCTTTGATGTTCCTTCACATACATCAGAAGCCCTTTCTAATACCACAACGCTTCTTTCATAGCGTGACAGCTCTCTTGCAATAGCACATCCAACCACCCCTGCGCCAATAACGGCTACATCATACATTACTGCTACCCCTTTCCTTATAACCACAAACAAACTGTCTGTATTATAACATGAGGCTTTCTGTTCCTGCAAGAAAAACGTAAAAAACCGGAATCAGCGTCAACATAATATTGCTATCCAAAGCAAAAAAGAAATTCCTCCGCACCTGCCCTAATCATATCCTGTGACACAATCTTTTGCTCTGTCCCCGGCAAAACTTCCATTCCGTTAATATAAGTTCCATTTGTTGAATTCAAATCAGAAAGAAAATATTGCGACTCTCTCTCCTTGATACAAAAATGAAGCCTGCTGACTCCATCTCTTTCTATTGCATAACTTGTATATTCTTTTCCTCTTCCAAGGTAAAAAGGAAATGTCTTCAATGCAATTACCTCTCCGGTCTGCTCATGAATCAACTGTGGCTGTTCTTCCCTGTTTCCCACTGCAAGCAAAACAGTACGCGAAGCATTTTCTCCCTTTTCGTTTTTCCATTCTTCAAAGCCTTGTGATACTACCATCTCTTTCTTCTTTTCACAAATCTGCGGTATTTCTGCTTCCTTTTTTCTTAGCCGCATCCTAAATTTCTCCTTCATCCAAGAAAAGTAGGACTGTTCCTCCGATTTTGCTTTCTCTCCTGCCATAGCTCTTGTGTAAAAAAGTGATTCTTCTTTTACAAAAGACTCCTGTGGCCTGTCATGTTCAAAAAAAGAAGCTTTCTTTTCTCCAAGACGCTTTTTTAAAGCTCCCAAGCCTTCTCTATTTTTCATACAAATAGTGTGACAGTCATACAACAGCTCTACTGCTGCCTTGTCTTCATAGTCCACTCGATTCAGCATATATTCAAGCAGCCCTTCCAACTGTCTGTTCAGCTCTTTTCCATACCCCGGTACATAGCATAGACCAATTGTAAGCTGTGGAAGAGATAAAAATATATAAGAAGGATCTATCAAAAAATCTTCCTCTGACAAAAGACATTCTTTGGCGTCCTCAAGTGCGGCAATCAACTGCTGTAATAAGTTCCTAATTTGCTCCTCTTTCATAGGAATCGCCGCATAGACGGCAGAAAGTGCTTTTCTCCCACTTATTTTATAACGGAAGCACTCATATCCATCCTGAAACTCCTTTGAAAATTCCAATCTGCCGGCCCCCGGCTGGTATTTCAACATGCGTTCAATATAAGGTTCTGCATTCATATGCTCAAAAACTACCTGTAGATAGGTTTCTGCCCATTCCTTTATATATTCTGCCTGCATTTTCTCATCCTCCTTTCTATACATCAGTATACCGATGTTCCTCACTTCATAAGATTTTCCCAAATTTCCCCTGCCGCCCGCTCCATCCGAAGCAGCATTGATGGCGGCCGGATTTCCTCCAATGTCCTTACACAGTCGGCTCCATGCTGTACTACCTGCTCATAAAGTTCAAATGTTATAGAAATCATCAAGCAAAGAACCAAACAAATTAAAGGACAGAGCAATGCGGCTTCTACCGTATAGCTTCCCTTTAAATTCCAATGATTCGACACAATATATAACCTAAAAAGAGACATGGCACAAACGGAATCTCTGTCTTTTTTCCTGCCTTTTTAAATATTAATAAAAACATTGCTAAAACTGCTGCCATGCAAAATGCCATAGTCCACAGCAACATCACATTATGAAATTCCAGCCCAAGACCAAGTGCTGCCAGAACCAATCCATCCCCAATTCCAAGCTGCCCCTTGGTAATATAGGAACAGAACAAAGAAACTCCTCCCGGAAGCAACCCGATAGACAACTCCGCAAACCATATCGCTGCTCCAGTATCCATGTTAAAGGAAACAATTCGCATACCAAGCATCACTGCTGCAAGAACTCCCACAAGCACCAGCGGAACTCTTTTGGTTTGTATATCTGCCCATGCCAATACTCCAAGCAAAAGACCACCCATCGTAAAAAGCACTGCCATCCTCTTTACTCCTTTCCACTGTTATCAAATAATATATTTACTACCCACAGCGGCTGCAGGCACGCATTCCTTCTACTTCACTCCTCTCCTTTTCATACACATCTCTTGAAATTGCAGGGCACTGCAATTTCCAATGGTAACGTATGCCACTATTAGTCATGTATACAATTTCGGCATGTGGTTCTCCCCTGCAACGCTCGCACTCTGTATATTTTCTTCCGCTGCTGTTTCGCTCCTTTGCAATATCCCCTACCGGAACACTCCGAACCGCAAAATTTAAGTAAGTACAAGCTGCACTTTCATGATATACACTTCCGCTTCTTGTTACATAAACAACATCTCTTTTCTCCTCCTTTTCTGAAAAGCAATCACTGTCATAAGTTCCAAGGTAAGGATAAAAACAAAAGGATTGTGTCACCGGAATTTTTATTGCAGGAAAAAATGGTGCCTCACATAAAAAATTATAATGAACCTGCACACAAATTTCTCCCTCTTGATTGACTATGCAAAGAACTTTCTGTTCTTTTGCTCGCTCTTCCTTTTCTAACGCAACCTGAAACAAAGGAAGGTAAGCCCATGACAGCTGCTCTGCTGATTCTCCTGCTACCTTTCTTTCTATATATCCAAGACCTGCTGATTTAAATACAATGGAAGCAACATTTTGACAAACAGAAAGCTGCAGCAGCAAAAGCAAAAAATATTGCCATAATAAATAGAAAAAGAACAAAAACATTGGAACTATCAATGCTGCCTCTACTGTTAAAGATGCACTCCGGAGTCTGTTCCTACCTTGGCAGAAGGAAATTAGAAAATATCTTTGGGGAGAGATGGTATCATTGATTGATTTTAAGTGATTGATTGTTTTAGAAATAGCCTTTGAATTTTTTTCTCTGCCAGTAAGAACAGACACCGGAATGCACCTCCTTTCATTGATCAATAAGACGCTTCCAATCTTTTTTGAATCTGAAACACTTTTGAAAAATACTCCGGAAACCATGTTTTTGTAAGTTTAGTATTTGTCTCAAAGGAAACTGCCGTAACTACATTCCGCATACGGAAACTGTCTCTATATCGCAGTCGGATATTCTCTTGAATCAGATCCATTGCAAAATAGCATTTTTTTGTCTGGCTTTCAATCAGGGAAAACAGCAGCAAATAATCCGAATAAGCTGTTCCTATTATGCTGTCTGCAATCCCTTTTGCTTTTGCCGTTACAAGCCCTCGCCCAAACCGAAACAGTTCTGTAACAGAAACTGTCCCTTCTGCTGAAAAAAACGGAATCCGTTTCCCTTTTAATAATGCTGCTGTCTCCACAAATGCTTCTTCTACTGCCCATAAAAGCAATAAAGAATATTTGATAATTGAAGAGAGTAAGGGGATTCCAGTTATTCCTGCCACTGCCTGCGCAATCGTAGAAATCTGTGTCATCTTTTCTGTATTCTGCAAAAGTGCAGTCATTGTAAACAGGCTCCGAAATGCCACTAAAGACATTACCATTTGTGTAAGATTTCCTGCATCACTCTCTTTTCCAAATAGTATATACTCCCTTTCATACATAAGCTTCGTATGTTCCTGCTGGTTCTGGTAATCCGAAAAAAATTCCGAAAAATAAAGTTCCAACGCAAGTACGTCTCCTGCAGCACCTAGCAGCATAGAGACAATTCCTTCTATTCCATTTTTAGAAAAGTTACTTGTAATTTGAGAAATACATTTTCCTAAATTCTCATAAAATGGCTGTTCCTCAAAAGATGAGGACGGAAGCCCCACCTTTGAAAGTTTTGAACTTGAAATCTCTTCCTCGGGAATTCCAGCCAATTCACAAATATTTGTACTTAAGAGCTGTTGCAGTGCATCCTTGATATGTTCTCCGGTACTTTTGCCTGCTCTTACATCTCCATAAGCAAACCATAACCCTTCCAGCTTATAGGAAACAATTCCTTCCATAAATTGTTCTATCTTCTGAAGCATAGTTTTAAGATTCTCTTCTTTAAATTCCGGAAGCGCAATCCTTGTTAAAAGTTCCTGATTTTCTTTCAGGCTTTGTCTCATAACTGCTGGCACATAACCCTGTTCTGCCATACCAAGGTATAATTTCAGGCTTTCTAATTCTTTTTGGAATGCTTCATATAGTTTTGAAGAAAGCGTTGTTTCTTTTTCCTTTAAAAACAGTTCATAAGCAAGGGCAGAAGCTCTCGCAGCATTTTGTTTGTTCTCTAGGATATTTACCGTTTGTTCCGCTTCTTTTAATAAAGGAATCACAGCATTTATTGTTTCACGGATAGCTTCGTAGTCTACATAAGCTTTTTTAATCATTGTTTGATAGTACTGCTTTTTTATCTCTGCCTCTTTCCAAAGTTCTTCTAGCTCTGTTTCTAATTGTTTCTTTTCCTTATGTAGCGAAAAAATTACCGCATCGCAACGCTCTATATTCTGTATTGCCTCCTGCAATCTCTCTGTTTCTTCTGTTTTTTCTGCTTCCTTTGCTCTCTTTTCCCACTCTTTTTGCTCCTGTTCTACAGCATCTTGCTTTGCAGTAAGTCTCTCCTTTGACATCTCACATGCATCCGCTGAAGCATAGATTTGTTTTAACTCTGTTTCTGCTTCAACTGCAGCTTTAAGACACTCCTTTGCATTATTTCCTGCTGTATGCGGATACAAAAGCAAAGGCTGCAATACATCAAAAATCTGCTCATTTCCAAATCTTCCTCTAAGCTCTGCTTCAGAAAGTGGTGTCAGCTGCTTTATAAAGGTACGAACTGTTTTCGGCCTTCCATTTGAGTCAAATTTAATTTCCTGCTTTCCGGTTACTATTCCGTCCACTAATGTCATTAACTTTAACAGCTCAGCAACTGTATTTGCTGCTTCTTCCTGCACCTTTTCCTGTTTTTGGTACACTTCCCCTACAGAAGCAGAATCTCTCAGTATAGTTGCATCAAATAATTCCCCCAAGGCAATACGGAATCCCTCATATGCAACTTGTTGTTTTATCTGACCAAGAAACTCCTTACCATCTCCTGACAGTAAGGTTTCATACCCTCTTACTGTTATTTCTGGCTCTGTTATAGAAATCAAGGAATCTTGCAAACTATCTGCCGCATAAACTATCTTTTCTTTCAGTTTTTCTTCCATACGAGAATAAAGCAATGCTGTCGTTCCATAACCCGCATCTACCCCAAGCAATCCATACTGCTCAAATAAAGGAAAATAATATGAAGCCAGAAAAGAATCTCCACTCATAGAAGAAATCATAGAAATATAAGAACCTGCCGCACTGATTCTTGCTGCTTCAAGCGTTGTCAGTACAAAAGAAAACAACAATGTCAATACCAAGGCAAGAAATGCCGTAATACTTCCTTTTTGTTTCATTGCATACCTCTGCTATTTTAAGATAGTGGTCGCATCTGAAGTAATTTTCCCGAACGCACTATTTACAATACTTGTAATCTGATCTTTAAATAAAAGCACCAGACCAATCAGGATGACAAGAATCAGAATAATTTCAATCACTCCAATCCCTCTTTCGTCCTCCAAAAATTGCTGCAGCGCTGTCTTTTTTTCTAAAGTGCACTCACTTACACAATTTTCCTCCTTTTCCGATTCTGCAGTTTTTTCTTTTACTATTTCTTCCTCTGTTATCATAGCTTCTTCTCCTTTTTAACTTTCTGTTTTAAGTTTCACACATCTTTAAACATGCCACTGTTTTTATGAAAATGATGCAAACGCCGGTACAAGCAAAATCGCAAATACAAGTATCAAAAGTCCCATTGTTGGAAGCAGCAGCTTTGTTCCTGCCTCCTCTCCTCGTAACTTAATCCCCTCTCTTTCCTGCGCCAGAACCTCCCTTGCTTCACTTAACAATTGCTGCTGCATTCCTTGTACTCCTTTGGCGACATGCTGTGCCAATAAAGAAGCAAGACGTTGGTAAGAAACAATGCCAAGCCGTTCCCCGAATGCCTCATACGCAGATGTCTCTGAGCGTCCGTTTTCCAATTCACTTTCTGTAACAAACAACTCCTTTGCAAGCACATGGCCATTGCCATAGCGCCTGTTATAATCTTCTGTCAGCCTCTTCCATGCATATCTGGAGGAAAGCCCTGCTGCCATCAAAAGAGATAACCTTGTCATAAATTCCTGATAAGCCTCTTTTGCTTGCTTGACGCGTTTCTTTTTCTTTGTTTCAATATCGTTAAAATATCCGTAATATGCTGCAGGAAATAGTATGGCAACCAATATGGTGCAGACAAACAGAATCGGAACCTTTTTCTCCTCCGGCAGCAAAAGACGCATCCCAAGCACCGTTTCCGGCAAGAAAAAACTTTCCTTTGTCCTTTCTGTCATCTCCTGTTCCTGCAGTTTTTCCATACCTTCCCGATGCACCAACTCTTCTTTTGTATAAGTTCTGGGCAGCACAGTAATTTGCTCCGCAAATATCCGATATTCCTCTCCATAAAAAATTTTAGCCTCTACCATAACTTCTGTTGGTTCTGACAGTTCTTCATTTTTTACTTCTCCTGCGGCAGTTACAAGCTCAGGATGGTCAGAATGCCAGGAAAGCTTTGCCGAATATTCCGGCAGTTCTTCAGGAAACTGCAATGCTTCTGTTATATGCAGCAAGTCCTTGTTTGCTCCATGTATGGTGTTTCTTAATTGTCTTTCTGCATTTGTATGAAGTTCCTCTATTTCTTCTTCGCTGTACTGGTGTGCCCCAAGCTCTAGCTCTCCTTCTAAAAGCCCCTCTTCTATTTCCAAAAGTACCGGAACTTTAAGTGGTGCTTCTCCAGCCGGCGGACGTTTTAAAAGTCTTGGGTTTTCTTCAG
>CAJTZB010000073.1 GCA_910583815.1 uncultured Lachnospiraceae bacterium | reverse complement strand
CGTCCGAAAACAAGCTGTGTACCGTCCGGCTGCTTGCTGTTTTCGAGTTCCGCAAGCAGCCTTCCTGTACACTCTGAACTAGCTTAGTTTTCAGCCGCTTCCGCGTCCGAAAACAAGCTGTGTACCGTCCGGCTGCTTGCTGTTTTCGAGTTCCGCAAGCAGCCTTCCTGTACACTCTGAACTAGCTTAGTTTTCAGCCGCTTCCGCGTCCGAAAACAAGCTGTGTACCGTCCGGCTGCTTGCTGTTTTCGAGTTCCGCAACAGCCCTTCTGGCACATCCTAATGGTTTTTCTTTTCAAAATCACTCATGAATTCGACCAGCTTTTCTACGCCTGCTTTCGGCATTGCGTTGTAGATGCTTGCGCGCATGCCTCCGACGGTACGGTGTCCTTTTAAATTTTCCAGTCCTGCTGCCTTGGCTTCTTTTACAAACTTTGCATCCAGTTCTTCGTTTCCGGTGATAAACGGAACATTCATAAGGGAACGGTCCTCTTTACGGACGGTTCCGGTAAACAGACGGCTCTCATCTAAGAAATCATACAGAAGCTTTGCTTTTTCTTCATTTTTCGCTTTCATTGCTTCCAGTCCACCCATACGTTTCAGCCACTGAAATACTTTTCCGCAGATATAGATTCCATAAGCAGGAGGCGTATTGTAAAGCGATGCGTTGTCTGCATGGATTTTATATTTTAACATGGTTGGAGTTCCGGGCAAAGTGTCCTCTGTAATCAAATCTTCCCTGATAATAACAATGACCACTCCGGCAGGCCCAATATTTTTCTGTACTCCGCCATACATGATTCCATATTTTGTAATATCTGCTGGCTCTGATAAAAAACACGAAGAGACATCCGCAACCAGTGTCTTTCCTTTTGTATTTGGAAGCTGCTTAAACTTTGTCCCATAAATCGTATTGTTTTCGCAAATATATACGTAGTCCGCATTCTCACTGATTGGCAGGTCGGAGCAGTCCGGTATATACGAAAATGTCTGGTCGGCCGACGAAGCAACTGCATTCGCCGTACCATAAATCTTTGCCTCCGCATATGCTTTCTTTGCCCACTGTCCAGTGATAATATAGTCTGCCACCTTGTTCTTCATCAGGTTCATTGGAATCATTGCAAACTGCTGGGATGCACCACCCTGAAGAAACAGGATTTTATAGTTATCCGGCACTTGGAGCAGATCACGCAGATCCTGCTCTGCCGTCTGAATAATCGCTTCGTACGCCTTTGAGCGATGGCTCATTTCCATAACGGACATTCCGGTTCCATTATAATTTAACATCTCTGCCGCTGCTTCCTTTAACACTTCTTCCGGAAGCACTGCAGGCCCCGCCGAAAAATTGTATACTCTCTCCATATGCCCCTCCATTCCAAAGCAACTGTGCCGCCTTATGTGGCAGCAACGTCGCTCTTCTGCTTGCAGTTTCTTTGTACTGATATAATTTGATTTCTCACTATAATTTTATGACTTATTGACGCTTTAATCTGTTAAACTGTCAATGTAGCTATTGTAAAGCTCTTTTCCCTTGTTTGTCAATAGAAAATTCGCCTTATTTCTATTTTATGATGCCAGATTGTAGGTGCACACAGCGAAAAACCATCCGTACACTGACACTAGCGTTGGCGTACGTCTCTGTACACTGACGCTGGTATCATTTTATGTGTTTTTTTCCATGATATGCTTGTCTGCCGTCTTCCTTGGCAAAGAAAATGCAGATGCTCAGGCGTCCGTCTTTGTAACCGGCAGAAACACTGCCTCCCATTGACTCTGTCAAAGTCTTTGTAATAGCAAGCCCCAGCCCTGTCGAATTCCTTGCTGCTTCTAACGTATAAAAACGCTCAAACAGCTTGCCGACCGATACTGCATCCAGCCCTGCAGAAGTATTGGAAAATATGATTTTTCCTGTTTCTGACAGTGAAATATCCAAATCACCGTCACTGTATTTCATTGCATTATTTAAAAGATTGGAAAAAATGCGAGAAAGTGCAGAACGATCCAAAAAACGAATCACCTTGCACTCTGGAATAGAAATATTAGGAGTAATGCCACGTTCTGACAGAACCGCATAAAATGCCGCAATACTCTCTTCCAGCACTGCGTTCAGAACTATCTGTTCTTTCTTTAAAGATTCCTCTGTTGCAAGAATCACCGAATAAGAAAACAGTTCTTTTGTCAGTTTTTCCAAAAGCCCTGTGCGATCCTTAATAATGGCAAGATAACGCCTTGCCTCCTCTGACAGTTCCTCTTCCTCAAGCAAATCCAAATATCCAAAAATTGCAGTCAGAGGCGTGCGCAAATCATGAGAAATATTTGTAATGGCAGTTTTCAGTTCCATATCGCCCTGCCTGAGACGATGCCGTTCGGCACGAAGCCTGCGCAGCTGTACATTGATGCTTCTTGCCAGTCTGCGCATGGCTTTGTTGCTCGTTGAAATATCAACTAAGGTATTGGTGTCTGTGATAAATTTGTCGGCAAATGCCGCCTCAATTTCTTTTGCTGCTGCCTGAAGAACCCATACCTTCACACCTAAAACAATACAAATCACAGCAAGCACGCCAAGCAAAACCCACAACCAGACTCCCATATGACCTCCGTTCTATCACCTATCTTCTACTTCAGATTCTTTTTCTTAAAGAAGAAAATCCCTAAAACTGTTATTGCAGCGCTTGTCACTGCAGAATACAGCATCAGCAAGTATGGATGAACAACATTTATAGCCGCAATCTGCAGGCTCTGGCCGGATGGCAGGACTTCAAAAAAGAACTGATAAACCCTGCGCGCTTCCGGCAGCAGATACTTTGGATTCGGTTCCGGAGACATCTGTTCTATCCCATCAATCGTCATAGAATAGTTCTGTACAAACTCCGGCGCATCCAGTTTTCCTTTTATTACTATCGCCAGAACAAACAACACAATAAACGCAAGCATACAGATTACCGCAGAAGTCGATTTCTTTGTAATCAGCATGGAGAGCATATGGAAGATGGACACATATGCAGTAATAACAAAAAGACTAAGCAGAGCCATAAAAAAGAGAACCCCTGCAGATGCTTTTGGAGCTTCCAGCATACTAAACCCAAGCACCATATAAGGCAGAACAAAAGCAAGCGCTACAGAAATAGATGCCGACAGACTGACCAGTAAGCTGGAGCAATAGACCGAGAACCTTGTATGTCCGACAATCAGTTTATTGCGAATCGTACCGTCACTGTACTCCGTACCAGAAAACAGGCTGCAAAAGACAGGCGTACACAGACCCATAAGTACAATATAATTAAACAGCATATTATCCACCCTGCTATGCTCTCCGTAGCGGACATTGTCAAGATACGGCATAAGGGCAGAACAAACTCCCATGCCAAACATAAACAGCAGTTCCAGCCAAAATACTTTATTCTTCAGAAGCCTGGAACATTGTGCCGACAGAAGTTTACGCATGGCTGCCACCTCCTATCAGGCTGATATAATAGCTTTCCAGTGTCTCATCATGCTCCTGCATCGAAAGCACTTCACAGTTTGCCTTGTTAAGCGTCAAGGCCAAATCGGATACCTTGAGTTTAGCATAGACATCAGCTTCCGTGCCAGAAATGATTTTATAGCTGACTCCCATCTTATCAAGCACGAGCGCAAGCGCTTTTGTATCGTTTACCTCCATACGGACGCATTTTCTGCAGGCATCCTCTAACTCCTTCGCACTCATTTCTTTTACAAGGCGTCCATTGTCAATAAATCCATAATGCGTTGCAAGCTTGGAAAGCTCATCAAGAATATGGCTGGAAATCAGAATTGTAATCTGCTGTTCACGATTTAATTTTAAAATCAGTTCTCGTATTTCAATAATGCCCTGTGGGTCCAGGCCATTTGCCGGCTCATCCAGTACCAAAAAATCCGGACTGCCCGTAAGTGCTATCGCAATCCCAAGCCTTTGGCGCATACCCAAAGAAAAATGCCTTACTTTCTTTTTTCCTGTATTCTCAAGCCCTACAAGCTTTAAAATATCATGCAGTCCGTCAAAAGACGGAAGCCCAAGCACACGGTACTGCTGCTTTAAATTATCTTCTGCCGTCATATCAAGGTAAATTGACGGCGTTTCTACAACAGCTCCCATCCTCCTGCGCGACTTTGCAACATCTTTTTCGGTATTCTTCTTTCCATAGATTGTATATTCGCCGGAAGTCGGCTCCTGCAGCCCACAAATCAGCCGTATCAAAGTTGTTTTTCCGGCACCGTTCTTTCCGACAAATCCATAGATTGCCCCTTTGGGAACATTCATGGACAGTCCGGCCAGTGCCTTGAAGTTTCCGTATGTCTTATTTAACGCCGTTGTCCTTAAAACATACTCTTTAAAGTTTTCCATATCTGCCATCCCTTTCCGAAAGAACACGGTATTCATAGATATTTTGTTCTTTCTTTGATACAGATACTCTACCAAAACACCGTAAAGAAAACGGTAAAGAACTTCGTAAAGAAATAGGAAAGATTCATTCTCTCAATTTAAACCCGATTCCCCAGACTGCCTCAATATAGTCTTTGCCGCAGACCTCTTTTATTTTTTTCCGCAGATTGCTGACATGAATTTTCAAAGAACTCTCCGTGCAGTCAGGAGTATCTTCGCTAATACGGTCCAAAAGCACAGATTTTGTAATAACCTGCTGTGGATTCTTAAGCAACAGCTTTAAAATCGCATATTCTGTTCTGGTCAGATGCACTTCTTTTCCGCCTGCCGCCACCTGGTGCATTACTGCATTAAGCGTAATGTCCCCAAACGTCAAGCAGGCAGCCTCACAAAGCGTTTCTGCCTTACGAAGCTGCACTGCAATCCTTGCCAAAAGTTCTTTTGTATGAAAAGGCTTTGTAATATAATCAGCCGCGCCTCCAAGCAGCAGTTCTACTTTATCGTTTACATCTGCCTTTGCACTGACTACAATCACAGGAATCCCTTTGATTTTTGGAAGTACTTCTTCTCCGCTAAGACCCGGAAGCATCAAATCAAGCAGAACAAGATCCGGCTTCTGCCCGGAAAGCAAAAGCAGCGCCTCTGTTCCGGAATAGGCACGCAATACATGGTAGCCCTCTCGCAGCAGCACTTCTTCTGTCATATTTCCGATATGCATGTCGTCGTCAATGATTAAAATCGTTTTCAAACCAAATCCATCCTCACTCACAGAATCTGATGCCGTCACTTGGCAAGTGACGGCATCTGCAATGCACTATAAATCTTCTTCCGTAAACGCCTCTTCAATGGCTGCGCCCGGCGCCACCATCGGCCATACCTTATCATCGCTCTCCAGCTGGAAATCAATCACAACCGGAATGTTAAGCTCAATCGCCTCACGCAGAACCGGTTCCACCTCTTCCTTCTTTGTAACGCGGTAGCCTTTTGCCCCCATTGCTTCTGCAAGCTTTACATAGTCTACACAGTCATTGATTGTCGTGTAGGAATACCTTTGCCCATAGAACAGCGACTGCCACTGGCGCACCATTCCAAGCACATGGTTATTGAACACCATCTGCACAATCGGGACATTGTATCTTGTTGCCGTTGCAATTTCATTCATATTCATGCGGAAGCATCCGTCACCCGCAATATTGACCACTGTCTTGTCAGGACTTGAAATCTTTGCACCAATACTGGCACCAAGCCCATAGCCCATTGTCCCAAGCCCTCCCGAAGTAAGCAGGGTTCTTGGTTCTTTGTATTTATAATACTGCACCGCCCACATCTGATGCTGCCCGACTTCCGTCACAACCACTGCATTGCCTTCCGTCACACGGTACAGCGTCTCAATAATAAACGGCCCTGTCAGTTTATCGGTATGGTAAGACAGCGGATAACTCTCCTTCAGCTCTGCCACATGTTTCATCCATTCCCTGTGCTCTGCCTGATGCAGCAGTGGGTTCAGATGCGCCAGCACTTCCTTGGCGTCCCCGACCACCGAAGCATGGGACATGATATTCTTGTTGATTTCCGCAGCGTCTATATCAATGTGCAGAAGCTTTGCATTTGGTGCGAATCTCTTTGCATTTCCGAAGACACGGTCACTGAACCGTACACCGATGGCAATCAGCAAATCGCATTCCGTAACTGCAAAGTTGGAAGCCTTTGTCCCATGCATGCCAAGCATTCCGGTATAATGGGAATCTCTTCCGTCAAATGCTCCTTTTCCCATCAGGGAATCACAGACCGGTGCGTCAATCTTTTCCACCAGTTCCTTTAATTCCGCCGAAGCTCCTGAAATCACTGCGCCGCCTCCGACAAAGAGCATTGGCTTTTCCGAAGCATTAATCAGGGCGGCTGCCATACGCAGAGCCTCTTCGTCTATTGGCTTGCTTACTGTATCTGCTTTCATTGGAGCCTGTGCGGTATACTCTGTTTCTGAACCGGTTACATCTTTTGTAATATCCACCAGCACCGGACCCGGACGCCCGCTCTTTGCAATCAGAAATGCGCGGCGAATCGTGTCCGCAAGCTTTGTGACATCTTTTACAATAAAATTGTGCTTTGTAATCGGCATCGTAATGCCTGCAATATCAACTTCCTGAAACGAGTCCTTGCCAAGCAGGGGAACTCCTACATTTCCCGTAATTGCTACTACAGGAACCGAGTCCATATATGCGGTTGCAATTCCGGTTACAAGGTTTGTCGCTCCCGGACCGCTTGTTGCAATGCATACTCCGACTTTTCCCGTCGCACGGGCATAACCGTCTGCCGCATGTGCCGCTCCCTGTTCATGGGAAGTCAAAATATGCCTGATTTCTGTCTGATGTTTATAGAGCGCATCATAAATATTAAGTACTGCACCGCCCGGATAGCCAAATACAGTATCTACACCCTGTTCCTTCAGACATTCTATTAATATTTCCGAACCGTTTAATTTCATAGTCATCCCCTATCCTATCGCGGAAGCTCTAAAATTGCCCCGCGGTTTCCTGAAGTAACCAGAGCGGCATAGCGTGCCAGATAGCCTGTCGTCACTTTTGGCTCTCTTGGCTTCCATTCCTTTCTTCTGGTTTCCATTTCTTCTTCGCTGATTAACACATCCAATGTATTTGCATCAATATCAATGCGGATAATGTCGCCTTCCTTTACGAGTGCTATCGGCCCTCCTACCGCTGCCTCCGGCGATACATGCCCTATCGAAGCCCCTCTGGATGCCCCGGAAAAACGTCCGTCTGTAATCAAAGCCACTGAAGAACCAAGCCCCATTCCGGCAATTGCAGAAGTCGGATTTAACATCTCCCGCATGCCAGGACCTCCCTTTGGACCTTCATAACGAATCACAACAACATCTCCTGCGGAAATCTTGCCGCCTTTGATTGCTGCAATCGCATCCTCCTCACAGTCAAAGACCCTTGCCGGTCCTTCGTGCTTCATCATCTCCGGGACGACTGCCGAACGCTTGACCACGCCGCTGTCCGGCGCAAGGTTTCCTTTTAATACGGCAATGCCGCCTGTTTTGCTGTATGGATTGTCAATTGGACGAATTACTTCTGTATTTTTATTTGTAACGTTTTTAATGTTCTCACCGACCGTCTTTCCTGTCGCTGTAATTAAATCCAGATATAACAGGTTCTGCTTGCTTAACTCATTCATCACGGCATATACGCCGCCTGCTTCATTCAGTTCTTCAATGTAAGTATGTCCTGCCGGAGCCAGATGGCACAGGTTTGGCGTCTTTGCACTGATTTCATTCGCAATGTCCAGATTTAAGTCAATACCGACCTCATGCGCGATTGCCGGCAGATGCAGCATACTGTTTGTTGAACAGCCAAGCGCCATATCAACGGTCAGGGCATTCCGAAATGCCTCTTCTGTCATAATATCCCGCGGGCAGATGTTCTTTTCATAAAGTTCCATGACCTTCATTCCTGCATGCTTGGCAAGCAGAATCCGGTCAGAATAGACCGCAGGAATCGTTCCGTTGCCCTGTAAGCCCATGCCGAGCGCTTCTGTCAGGCAGTTCATGGAATTTGCAGTGTACATACCGGAGCAGGAGCCACAGGTCGGACATGTCTTGTCTGCATATTCTTCCAGTTCTTCTTCTGTCAGCTTTCCTGCACTGTGTGCGCCCACTGCTTCAAACATCGAAGACAGGCTTGTCTTGCTGCCGCATACTTTTCCTGCAAGCATCGGGCCGCCGCTTACAAATACCGTAGGCACATTGACCCTTGCTGCTGCCATCAAAAGCCCCGGTACATTTTTATCGCAGTTTGGTACCATCACAAGCGCATCAAACTGATGAGCCAGCGCCATTGCTTCTGTAGAATCTGCAATCAGGTCTCTTGTAACAAGAGAATATTTCATGCCGATATGCCCCATTGCAATGCCGTCGCAGACTGCAATTGCCGGAAAGACAATCGGAGTGCCGCCTGCCATTGCTACGCCAAGTTTCACTGCCTCTACTACTTTATCCAGATTCATATGGCCCGGCACAATTTCATTATAAGAGCTGACAATGCCGACTAACGGCTTTTCAAGCTCTTCTTTTGTCAAACCAAGCGCATGGAACAGGGACCGATGAGGAGCCTGCTGCGCACCCTTTTTTACTGCATCACTTTTCATACTTATCCTCCTATTCCACCACAATACGATTTTGTGCTTTAGTGTAGCAAACTACTAACGTATTGTCAACCCTTTTTCCGCACAAACCTTATCCAAATTTCTCCGCAGTTTTCTCCAAGAAAGCGCCGATTAAACAATTTAAAGCCGTATGCTTACCTCTCCGGAGCGTAAGGTCTGGCGGCCTTTTTCCGTCTCCACGACAAGCTGCCCAAGGTCATCAATTGCAACCGCTTTTGCCGGATAAGACTGCTCTGTGCCGACTACTTTTATGTCTTTCCCAATCACAAGGGAACGTTTTCTGCTTTCCTCCAAAAATCCGCCGGATGCCAGTGTCCCATAAAGCGCTTCCAGTTCATTTAATATCTCTGCAATCAAGGCTTCTTTCTGTATCTGCCTTCCTGCTTCATTCCCGACTGAAGTTGCAACCTCTCTAAGTTCTTCCGGAAATTCCATGCAGCCGACATTGACGCCGATTCCAAGTACTGCATAAGCAAGCTTCCCGCTCTCGGAATCCACCGCCCCCTCCGTCAGTATTCCGCAGACCTTTTTTCCATTTAGGAACACATCATTTACCCATTTAATCTGCGCATACACTCCGCTTGTTTTCTCAATTGCACGAGCCACTGCCACCGCTGCCATAGAGGTAATCAAAGTTGAACTTTCCAGAGCAACCTGCGGCCTCAAGACAATGCTCATATAGATTCCCTTTTCCTCCGGTGAAAAAAAGCTTCGCCCAAGCCTTCCTTTGCCTGCGGTCTGGCGGTCTGCAAGCACTGCCGTGCCTTCTATGGCGCCCTCTGCCGCAATCCGCTTTGCATCATTGTTTGTAGAATCGGTTTCTTCAAGCAGAATCAGTTTGCTTCCAAATATCTTTGCCGTCAAATGTTCTCTGATGCTCTTTTCGGATAAAGTTTCTCTCTTTGCCGTATGAAATAACATAAAAATCACCATGCCTTTCCGCTGCTGTCCACTCTACAGCTGTTTTCTCAATTCTGCTTTCCGTTCTTTCCAATCCGGCATTATCATCGCTACAACATCCCAAAACTGTCTGGAATGGTTCGGATGGATAAAATGTGCAAACTCATGCACTATCACATATTCAATACAGGTTTTCGGTGCTGCTATCAGCCTGCTGTTCAATGTGATAACGCCTTTTTTTGGCTGGCATGAACCCCAGCTGGCTGTCATATGCCGCACCTTTAATTCAGGATATGGGACACCATACCCCTGAAACAATTCATATTTTTCGTGAATCAATCCTTTAAACACTTCTGTCTGATATTTCTTCAGCCACTTTGACATCATAGTTTCTTTATGACGTACATCCTCTTTATTTTTTACTTTAAGAACAATAGCGTCCCCATCTATATACACGTCTTCTGCTTTTGCTTCTTCCACTTTTAATGTAAAGCGCCTGCCAAGCAGCTCGTAGCTTTCACCACTGACATATTGTTTTGGTATATCCTCAATCATGCTTCTTTTTTCTGCATATCTTGCAATCGCAGAAAGAATGTAGTTCTGTTTCTGCACAATAAATCCGTCAATAAAGCGAATGGGCACGCGCCGGTTTGCCGATACCAGCACCCTGCCGTCCGGCTTTATTCTTAAATTCACATTTTTTACTTGTTTTCTTATCAATCTATACTGTATATCGCCGTTCTCACAATGAACAATGCGCTGTTCCTCCGTTTTAGACATGGTTTGCAAAATCTCCTTCCTGCTGTTCCGGTTTGGGGACAGCATCGGTGTGCAGATGGCAAGCGACGCTGGACAAGCCCCTCTCCACATGCTATGATAAAAGGCATAAGAACATCCTTGGAGGATTCCTATGCCAAGACAAATCGAATTTAAAATGGAGCGTCCCAATCAGGCGCAGGTCGGACAGACCGTTGAAATCAGGGAAGGCACACTGCCAAACTCTGTTTTCTATTATGTGATTGAACCGGCAGTCGCTATGTCCGGCAACTTCCCACTCAGTGAACGATTATTTGCAAAGACAGGCATTGTCACCGGCATCAGAGAAAATGAACGTGGCTTTTATGTGACTGTCAGCTTTGAAGAAAACTAATGCTGCAATAGTTCTCCTCCCCACATCTCACACAGCCTCTCCAGTGAAAATGCTGCATTTGCCGGGCTTGTGGACGGCAGCCTGACCGCTTCTATTTGAGTCAACGGAAATAAATGGCGGCGGTAAAGGTTGTCCGCCGTTGCCCCATTCGTCAGTATTTTACCGATTGGAGCGACGGACAGCACTTTTTTTATATCTACCGGTGTAACGTTTTTAATACTGCTGTCGCTTGAGCCTGCAATCTCACATGACGCAATGACATCCCAGACAGCAATATGGTGCCGCAAAAGCAGTTCTTTCTTTTCCTCAACGCTTTTTGGCAATGGTTCATCAAACAGTTTTGCAAGCATCTTCCAGAAGCGGTTCTGCGGATGGTAATAATAAAAACCGGCTTCCCTCGACTTTACCGAAGGAAAAGAACCAAGAATCAACAGCTTTGATTCCTGATTGTATACCGGTTCAAACGTATGCACTGCTTTTTGGCACTCCTTCATGGCTGCACTTCTCCTGCCTTATAATAGATAAATTATATCATAATTGTCTCCTTAACTCAATCTAATGATTTTATATGTAAACCTAACCGGGCTCTCGGAAATGAAATCTGAATGTTTTTACTGCGTTTTCCTGCTTATTTTTTATCATATTATCCGATTTATCACTACATTTTTAATGTTCTGAAAAATTTTAGAGCCAAAATAGAGCCAGTAGCAAAATACCGTTTTTTCCTTATCTACCCTTATTACATGGTGCTAGCACCATGTATATAGAAACATTAACAAGGAAAATATCAATTCGTCGTTCTCCACCACTCTAATCAGCAAACTGGAATCTGTTAAATTAATC
>CAJTZB010000072.1 GCA_910583815.1 uncultured Lachnospiraceae bacterium | reverse complement strand
TGCGGAACCAAAAAACGCACTAACAGCATCTGCCCGAGAGGCGCACTGATGAAAATCCGGACGCGGAGAGGCCGGATGTCCATCACCATAGTGTGTGCCGAAAAGGGCAGATGCGGAACTAAAAAACGCACTAACAGCATCTGCCTGAGAGGCGCGCTGATGGACATACGGACGTGGGAGAGGCCGGATGTCCATCACCATAGTGTGTGCAGAAAAGGGCAGATGCGGAACTATTAATAAAGAAATGGGGTTTAACATATGGAGCATAATTCTGCAACGAATACAAAGTTCTTTACATCGGTCCATTTGGATCAGGATCTTTGTAAAGGCTGCATTAACTGTATCAAGCGGTGTCCGACGCAGGCAATCCGGGTGCGGAACGGAAAGGCGGTAATTACGAAGGAATTCTGCATTGACTGTGGCGAATGCATCCGTATCTGCCCACACCATGCAAAGCTGCCGACCTATGATAAGCTTTCTGTACTGACCAACTACGAGTATACGGTAGCACTGCCGGCGCCTTCATTATATGGACAGTTCAATAATCTGGACGATGTCAATATTGTGCTGACTGCCTTAAAGAAGATGGGATTTGATGATGTATATGAGGTCAGCGGCGCGGCAGAAATCACATCGGAGCTTTCCAGAGCATACATAAATGCGCATCCGGAGAAATACCCGATTATCAGCACGGCATGTCCTTCAATAGTGCGGCTGATTCGTGTGCGCTTTCCGAACCTGATAGAGCATCTGCTTCCAATCAATCCGCCGGTGGAACTGGCAGCACGGACTGCCAGACGGCATGCAATGGAAAAGACGGGGCTTCCGGCAGATAAAATAGGAATAATTTTCCTTTCGCCGTGTCCGTCTAAGGTAACTGCGGTAAAATCTCCGCTTGGCATAGAAAAAAGCGAGATTGACGCGGTTTGCGCGATTAAAGACATTTATGTGGAATTGCTTCCCTATATGAAAGAAGTCACAGAGCCGGAGGAGCTTGCAATTTCCGGGAAAATTGGCGTCGGCTGGGGCGTAACCGGAGGCGAGGCAGGTGGACTGATTAATGACAATTATCTGGCAGCAGACGGAATTGAAAATGTAATCCGTATTTTGGAAGATTTAGAAGACCAAAAATTTTCTTCCAATTTGGAGTTTATTGAGCTGAACGCCTGCAACGGAGGCTGTGTCGGCGGCGTGCTGACCGTAGAGAATCCATATGTAGCAATGGTCAAGCTAAAACATCTCCGCAAATATATGCCGATTGCCTGCAACCATGTGGAGAGCAGCGACAGCTTACAGGGAGCATATTGGTCGCAGGATGTCGAGTATGAGCCGGTATTCCGCCTTGGCAGCAACCGCCGGGAGAGTATTGCGCGTATGGCAAGGGTTGAGGAACTTTGTGAACGTTTTCCGGGGTTGGACTGCGGTTCGTGCGGAGCGCCGACCTGTAAGGCGTTAGCAGAGGACATTGTGCGGGGCGAGGCAAAAGAACATGACTGCATCCATATTCTAAAAGAATATATTCACCGCCTGTCAGGGGAGATGTCCAAGCTGGACGGCGAAGCAGATTAAAGAGAATCGAAGAAGGTGGGGTGATAGTTTTGACAGTAAAGGAATTGGCGCAAAATTGCGGCTTTCGGATTGTCCATTTGTCAGAGGAAGCTGCAGAGACAGAAGTAACAAAAGTATATTGTTGTGATTTGCTCAGTGTAGCAATGTCCAAAGTCCCGGAAGGGGCGGCATGGTTCACAGTCATGAGCAATCTGAATACGCTTGCGGTTGCGTCCCTGACGGAAGCAGCATGCGTGATTATTGCAGAAGGGGCAGCCATAGACGAGGCAGTATCGGCGAAGGCGAAGGAGCAGAATATTACGCTCCTTGCAACGGAATTGCCGGTCTTTGATGCTGCGCTTGCAGTCCATAGTGGACTTTGAGAAAGAAAAACAGGTGCGGGGAGGCTGGCGTCAGGTAACGTACGACCTGCATCTGCATTCCTGCCTGTCGCCATGCGGCGACGATGAAATGACTCCGGCAAATATTGCAGGCATGGCTGCCGTCAAAGAACTGAACATAGTGGCGCTGACGGACCACAATACCTGCAAGAACTGCCCGGCGTTTCTGACTGCGGCAGAAGCATATGGTGTTACGGCGCTTCCGGGAATGGAGCTGACGACAAGTGAAGAGGTGCATGTCGTCTGTCTGTTTGAGCATCTGAAAGATGCGATGCGCTTTGATACCTATGTCTATGAACATCTGATGAATATACAGAATGACGAGGTGATTTTTGGAAAACAGCTGATTATGAACGAAGAGGATGAAGTACTTGGAAAAGTAGACAAGCTGTTGATCAATGCGACAGATATTGCATTTGATGAAGTATATGGCCTGATGGAAGAGTATCATGGAGTAATGATACCAGCACATCTGGACAAGTCAACGACTTCTCTGCTCTCCAACCTTGGTTTTATTCCGCCGGAAAGCAGATTTTATGTGGCGGAACTTGCCAGTCTGAAATCGCTTCATAAGCTGCAAGAAATGCATCCATATTTGAAAGACTGCACTATCTTGACAAATTCCGATGCCCATTACCTGCCCGACATCCATGAGCCGCTTTATTCGATGCTCGTTCCGGAATTGTCGCGGGCAGGGGTAATAGCGGCGCTGAAAACTGCATATACTGATAAAAAAAGATAAGGAAAGCGGTATGAAACAGACCTATGGAAAAAGACTGCTTTTCTTTTTCTTTTTTACCGTGCTGGCACTGTCTTTGGCCGGCTGTGGTAAAAAAGCAGAAGAAATCAATAAGATAAAGGATTTGGAATATACGGTGGTGGAGGAAGGGAACGTACCGGAGGAAATGCTTGCTAAAATCAATGAGAAGAAATTGGAGCCGTTTACGATGACGTATCAGTCGGATGGATACCTTTATATTGCAGAAGGGTATGGTACGCAGAAATCGGGCGGCTACAGCATCCGGGTAAAAGAGCTTTATGAAGCAGAGCAGGGGATTGTATTTAAGAGCGAGCTGCTTGGTCCCGGCAAAGATGAACCTGTAACACAGATGGAGACACACCCATATATTGTAGTCAAACTGAAGGATATTGGAAAGGAGCTTTTTTCATGGAATTAAAGAAGGAAAACATCCATCGGTTGGGAGGACAGAGAGCGCAGGGCGGAATGGCAACAACGCTTCAGTTGACGTTGGATGATGATTTCAATGTGCCGGACAGTAAACCAGATGCAGGGTTTATTATCAGGGAAAATGGACGGATTCAGATTAAGGAAAAGAAATTTAGCGCAGGGCGTCTGCATGCAAGAGGCTTGCTGGAAGTAGAAATCCTTTATCTGAGTGAAGACGGAGGACAGTTGGTCTGTGGGATGCAGGGAGAACTTCCGTTTGATGAGATGATACATATGGAAGAGCAGGATGCAACACAGCCGATCCGCCTGAAGGCAGAGCTAGAGGATATTAACGTTTCAATGATCCATTCCAGAAAGTTTAACGTAAAGGCGCTGATTACATTGGTAGCAGTCAGCGAAGAGCTGTTTGATGAAGTTGTTGTAACTGAAATCGAGGGCAGGGGAATTTTTGCAAGAGCAAAAGACGTGAATTTTACGAACCTTGCGATTCAGCAGAAGGATACATACCGTATGAAAGAGGAAGCGCTGCTGCCGTCCTCCAAGCCTAATATTGGAGAAATTCTGTATCAGGAACTTTCGATTCCGCTGCCGGAGACAAGAGTGGCAGAAAATCAGCTGATTATGAGTGGTACGGCAGAGCTGTTTTTGGTGTACCGGACAACGGGAATGGGAGAACCGGTGGAGACTTATGAAGTATCATTCCCATTTTCGGGGCAGTTTGAGCTTCCGGGGGCAAGGGAAGATATGGTTGAGGACATATCATTCTCCGTTATCCATGAGAATATTGCAGCTAAGGCAGACGAGGATGGCGAAGAGAGGATTCTTGAAGCAGAGGCTGTAATAGAGCTGGATATGAAATTGTACGAAGAAAAGGAACTGACGGTTCTGGAAGATATTTATTCGATTGCTGGGAATGTTGAGCTTTCCGGAGAAGAAGAGACAATGAACCGCCTTTTGATGAAAAACCGGAGCCGTGCAAAATTTTCCGGAAAAATTAATCTTGCGGAAGCAGGAGCAATGCCGCTTTCTATCTGTCATGGAAGTGCATCTGTGCATACGGAAAGCATTACGCCAAAAGAAGATGCTCTGCTTGTAGAAGGGATTATAGAATTAAATCTTCTTTTAATTACTGGTTCGGATGAAAAACCGTTCGCCGGAGTTAAAACCTATGCGCCATTTTCTCACCAGTTGGAAGTCAAAGACCTGCATGAATCGTGTACCTATGAAGTAGTGCCGTCGGTGCAGTCCGTTTCCTTCCAGATGTTCCGCAGCGAAGAAGCAGAATGGCGTGCCGAAGTGGATTTTTCCACGATCGTATTTTGCAATGATGCCGAATATATGATTACAGATGCAACCTTTATTCCATTTACAAAAGAAGAAAGAGAACAGCAATATTGCATGACAGGATATATGAGCGAAGAGGGTGATACTATCTGGTCAGTTGGCAAGGAATTTTATATGTCGCCGGATGAAGTAGCAGAAATCAATGAACTGAACAGCGAGCTCATTCCACCAAGGACAATGCTGCTATTAGTAAAAGGCAGCATCACAGAAGAAAGTTAAATTACAAATTAATAAAAAATAAATAAATGAAATAGGCTGCTGCAGAATCGTTGTTTACCAACTTTATTTTGCAACAGCCTATTATTATGACAGGAAACCATGCCACAGAGTTGGATCTGCAGCCTTATGGCAAATACTATTAAAAGATTATGATTTACTGTCAGGTATACATTTTCATATAGTCTCCATGAGCCTCTATCAGTTCATTGCACATTTTTACAATGTCATCAATCGAAAGCTCGGCAGCGGTGTGCGGTTCTAACATGGCAGCGTGGTAGATGGATTCGCGCTTGCGGGTGCGTGCCGCTTCGATGGTCAGAAGCTGGGCATTGATGTTAGTTATATTCATTGCAGCCAATTGCAATGGCAGCGCCCCTACATGACATGGATTTACACCGTTTGCATCAATCATGCAAGGGACTTCTACACAGGCCTCCGGTGGGAGATTGTCAATCAAGCCACGGTTTAGGACGTTTCCGCCGATTTTATATGGCTTGTTCGCCACGACTGCTTCCATAATATGAGAGGCATATTCAAGGCTGCGTTCATGGGTAATTTTCCCATTGTCTAATATTTTGTTTCGCTCTGTTTCCCACTCTGCAATCTGCCTGATACAGCGCCTTGGATATTCATCCAGCGGAATATTGAACTGTTCAATCAATTCCGGATAGCCGGATTTAATAAAGAAAGGATTGTATTCTGCATTGTGTTCGCTGGATTCGGTACAATAATAGCCAAGATGCTTGATATATTCAAAACGAACCATATCATGATGCTTTTCTTCTGCATTTTTCTTTGCTGCACGCCGGCGGATTTCCGGATACAGATCGTTTCCGTCCTTATCCCTTATATCAAGAAGCCATGCCATATGATTGATTCCGGCGATTGTTTCAATGCGTCCTTCTAACTTATCTTTCATGTCCAGCTCGTTTAAAAGCGTACTGGAGCAGGTCTGTACACTATGGCATAGACCAACCGTTTTTACTCCGGTATAACGCTGCATATAGCCGGAAAGAATTGACATAGGGTTTGTGTAATTCAGAAATAATGCGTTTGGACAGACTTCTTCCATATCTTTAGCAAATTCCTCCATTACTGGAATAGTACGGAGGCCACGCATAATACCACCAATGCCAAGTGTATCTGCAATAGTCTGTCTTAAACCATATTTTTTAGGAATTTCAAAATCTATAATTGTACAAGGGTCATAGCCGCCTACTTGAATGGCATTTACAACAAATGCAGCATCTTTTAAGGCAGCTCTTCGGTTCTCTATGCCAAGATAGGATGTGATATGTGCACGTTTCTGGTTGGTATTTTCGTTGATGGCATTGATGATAATCTCGGAATCCTTCAGTCTTTCTGCATCAATGTCATACAGTGCAATTTCGCTGTCGCACAATACCGGGCTTGCCATGCAGTCGCCAAGTACATTTCTGGCAAAAATAGTACTTCCGGCACCCATAAATGTAATTTTTACCATGCCTTTACTCCTCCACTCCTTTATTCCTTATTACTGTTTGTTCCAGCCCCATTATATTTTAATGATCGGAAAAAGTCTATATCCTATGCTGTAAAAGGTGATAAAAATGATTGAAGAAAATATCAGTCGGTGTATAATAAATCTATACGCTAATCTGTAGCCGTCTCTCTTATCAAGTGGCGGTAGGACATGCTTTTAAATAGAGGAGATAAGATGGGACATATTTTAATCATTGAGGATGACACATATATCAATCATCTGATTGCCAAGGCTTTGACACAGGAAGGATATTCGTGCAAGCAGGCTTTTTCAGGAACAGAAGGGTTGCTTTATGCCGGAAATGAGAGATTTTCCCTTGTGATACTGGATTTGATGCTGCCAGGGATGAATGGCGAGGAATTACTTCCGAAGCTTTGCAAAGAGTTCAGGCTTCCGGTTATTGTCCTGTCTGCCAAGGACAGCCTTGACAGTAAAATTGAACTATTAAATGCCGGTGCAGAGGATTATATGACGAAGCCCTTTGAAATAGAAGAACTGATTGCAAGAGTTGGCGTGCAGATGAAAAGGGCGGCAGGCAGCAGGCCCGCACAGAGCCTTTCTTATAAAGGTCTGACTATAAATACGGAAGAGCTGTCTGTGGTGCTGAACGGACAGCTGCTTTCTTTTACGAAGCTGGAGTATAAGATTTTAGAGCTGTTTTTACAGTATCCTGGCAGGGTGTTTACAAAACAGGATGTTTATGACTATGCATGGGAGGATATTTATGTTGGCGAAGATAAAACGGTCAATATGCATATCAGCAATATCCGCAGAAAACTGAAGGCCGTTTCAGAAGAAGAATATATAGAAACGGTCTGGGGCATAGGATTTAAACTTTCCAAATAAGGTCTTGGCATTTTCTTTACCTTTTCTTTGCGTTTTATTGATAAGAGTAGTGTAGTATAGAATGCAGAAAAGATTTTGGTGCCAAAAGCTTTCAAAAGTTTGGTCCTGAAAGGAAGATGCATTGATGGAATATTTACTTAGTACAAATTGCCTGACAAAGCAGTACGGCAAGCATAATGCAGTAGAACAAGTCAGCCTGCATATACGGCAGGGCGATATTTATGGATTGATTGGGCGGAACGGTGCAGGAAAGACGACATTGCTCAAAATAATAAGCGGGCTTGCAGCGCCTACAAATGGGGATTTTTCCTTGTTTGGCTATGAGGGCAAGGAGAAATACCAAGTGATGCATCGTATTGGCACATTGATTGAAGAGCCAGGAGTCTATCCAAATCACTCTGCTGAGGAAAATTTAAAACTGAAATGTATTGCGATGGGAGTCCGTAACAAAGAAGTAGTTCCGCAACTGTTAAAAACGGTAGGGCTGCATGATGCAGGAAAAAAAAGAGTGAAAAATTTTTCTCTGGGAATGAAGCAGCGCCTTGGCATTGCCCTTGCACTTGTGGGTGAACCGGATTTGGTTGTTTTGGATGAGCCAATCAATGGTCTTGATCCACAAGGAATTGTAGAAATAAGGGAAACGATAGAACGTCTCAATAAGGAACGGAACATTACTTTTATTATTTCCAGCCACATTTTAGAGGAACTGTCGAAGATAGCAACAAATTATGGTATCATTCATAACGGCAGGCTTTTAGAAGAACTTACCAGAGAAGAGCTGCTTCAGAAATGCAGTGAGCATATAGAATTAAAGACTGATGATACAGCAAAGGCATGTACCGTTCTTGAAGCAATGGGAATCCATAAATATAAGGTGGTAGACAAAGATACCATTCAGATTTTTGAACATCTTTCAGATGGTGGAGAAATTGCGATAAAGCTGGCAGAAAACAGCGTGAAAACACTCGGTATTTCTGTGAAGAATGAGGCATTAGAGGATTATTATCTGAACCTGACAGGAGGAGATGGAAATGATTAACCTGATTAGAATGGATTTACGCCGTCTTGTGCATTCTGTTTCTTTTTGGATTATGATAGCTGTAACAGTTGCTCTTGCTGTATTCAGCACAGGAATGACAAAGTATGACCTTGATTTGGTGGCAAAAGAGGGGGGATTGGCCTCCAGAGTAGAGAAAGATGTGCAGGCCTTTGGCATTATAGTAGAGACTAATTATAAATGGCTGGATGGGGATATTGGGTTTGACGAGCTGGTTACTGTAGATTTGGCAAGCAACCTCGTTTTGCTTTTGCTTGTTATTTTTATTCCGATATTTGCCAATGGGGAGCAAAAAAACGGATTTATCAAAAATATAGCAGGGCAGTTGTCTAACCGTGGGATGTTAGTTGCATCAAAACTGTTTGCAGCTGCAGCGCAGGCGTTTATAATTTTGGTAATTTATTCCCTGTCTGTTGCAGCCGCAGGGGGCTTTTACTTTGGAGAAAGATTTGTCATTGGTTCGGTGACGAATTTTCTGTTTATTTTTGTTCTCCATTACCTGTTGCATTTTTCGTTTGGTGCAGTAGTGCTGATGCTGACAATTGTTTTGAAAAATTCAGCATTTAGTATGGTATTTGGTATTTTGTGCTGCTGTGGGATTTCTGCGCTGGCATACAACCTGATTAATATTGCTGTTCGTTTTATCAGTGGGGCTTCAGAATTTGACATCAGCAAATACATGATAGAAATGAATATCAGATGTGTGCAGGGTGGGCTTGGGCAAAATGACCTGCTCAGAATTATTTTAGTTGGCTTATCATTTTTAGCGGCTTCTGCGATAGTTTCTGCTGTGGTGATGCAGAAACGTGACATCAGGTAATATCTTTGCCAGAAAGAAAGGAAATCAGAGCCATGTGGATATGGGCAGTGGCAGCCACGGCAATCAGTATAATATTGGTATTATTATTTAGAGCTTATCGGCGACAGGTAAAAGACACCTGCCGCCATTTGGCGTTTCTGAAAGAAAAGAAGAGCAATTTCCGTTTGCGTTCCGGACTGCCGTTTCCGGAGCTCAATGAGCTGTCAGATGCCATCAATGAAATTCTGGATGCTTCAGAACAGCTGATACAAGAAGCTGCTTTAGGGAAACGCAGCCTTAAGGAAGCCATAACGAATATTTCCCATGACATAAGGACTCCGTTGACTTCACTGGATGGTTTTTTTCAGCTGTTAAAGAAAACAGATTCCAAAGAAGAGCAGATGCAGTATGTCTGCATTATTCAAAATCGCATTGACAGCCTCAAGGAGATGTTAGAAAAGCTTTTTGACTATGCAAAGCTGCAGGATGAGGCTTATCAGCTGCAAATGGAGCCAATTGATTTTAGCCAAAGCGTATGTTCGACGTTGCTCTCTTTTTACAATGAATTTGAGGAAAAACAGATTGTTCCGCAAACAAACTTTGTTGATGGCAGTATTTATATAAATGGCAATGTGGAGGCAGTAAAACGTATTGTGCAGAATGTGCTGAAAAATGCATTGGAGCATGGCAGCAAGGAAGTAGCACTAGAACTGAAACAGACGGATTCACAGGTGATATTTTCCTGTTCTAATAAGGTGGAACATCCTGAAGCAATTGATGTGACACAGATTTTTTCGCGCTTCTATAAATCAGATCCTGCAAGGACACATTCTTCAACAGGGCTCGGTCTTGCAATAGCAAAAAGCCTTACGGAACTTATGAATGGGACAATAGTGGCAGAGATTTCAGAAGATTGGTTTAGGATAAATATTGATTTTGGTTTTATACAAGTGTATAATGTAAAAGGCATGAATTAAGGCTGGGATTTGAGATATGGAGGCGAAAAAATGGTAGATTATTCACAGTTTGAAGCGACTACAAAATCAGGCATCCATGCAGATGTGAGCCGGATACGCCAGAAGGATGAAATCATAAATGCTGTAGTCAGAAAGCGAAAAAATTCTGCAATCATCTGCGTGTGTTTGGTGTGTATGGCGGGAGTTTCATTATTAAAAAGCTGGATTCTGGCTGTTATTCTTATTCTTCTGGCTCTGTTTTTCCTATGGAGAGCCGTTGGAAAATTTTCAGATGAATATTTAAGGGAAATGTACGAAGAGGGGCTTCTGGTTCCTGGAATGATTGTGAAAACAGAACCGCTTACAATTATGGCAATTGCAAATATGGCTGCGCACGAAGGCGTGGCAGATGTAAATGGATGTTACTGTCTGGAAGTAAAAGCGCTTGATGGTGCAAAAAAGGAGCTATTTGAAAAAATTCCCTGCTCGTGCTTTTTCTGTTATGAGGGCGGTGAATATCACTCTTCTTTTCAGCCTCATCCGCTTTACTGGGGAACAACAGACCTGCAGGCGATTGAAGAAGCACTAAGGCAGGTGGAAGAGGACAACAAAGAAAATTCCAGAGATGAATGGGAGGTTCTTAAAGAGGTCGCAAAGCAATTTCCGGATCTGGGAAACGGAAATCTGATTTTGTTGGATGAAAATTATATTCCCTTTGGGAAAAAGCATTACATGGACAGTAACTATAAGCCTCTTAGTGAGGAAGCTGTTTCTAAATAATCTGCCTCTTTTCGGAATTGTGTACTTAATGAAATTCATCGACCGTGTTGCCATCTGTACACCGACGCTAGGAAATAAATATGCATTATATTTAGGGCTTTATACAGCGGGAACGCTTTTCTAAAAAAAGTAAGTAAAATATTAGAAAAAATGCCTTTTCTATGGACTTAAAATCCATAGGAAAGGCATTTTTAAAAGGAAAAATTATGTCAGATAAAACGAAAGGGTTTACTCGACAACTTCTGTAGAAGCTGTTCCGTTTTTCCAGTTGTTGATTTTTTCTGTAGCAGCATCTATCGTCTTCTGGCAAATGTCAGGAAGCTCGCCGCCCCAGGATTTTGTTGCCTGCTCAAAGCCTTTCTTCATAGCTTCCAGCATTTTGTCTGCATATGCAGGGTCATTGCCTGCAAGTGCCTTTGCAAAGGAGAAAAGACGTTCAGAGGTCTGCTCTACGCCCCAATATCCGTCCTCAGAAATATCTTTCTGAGCCTGTGCAGATACTTCAGGATCAACCTGAATCAGACCTTTTTTAATCTGGTCAAACGTATCTGCAAGGGAAGTGAACTTCTTGCCCTGCTTTACAAGCATCTTTTCCACGAGGGAACGGAGCTGTGCAGTACGCTGTTCGGCCTCAGCTTTTAATTTGTTTATTACTGTCATGTCGCTCTTTGGAGCTTTCTTTGAAGAATCTGATTTTGTGTACTCTGCTGCCTTGCCTGCGTCATAGCCAGTCTGTTTGGTCTGCTCAGCCTGCTTTGCTTCTGTTGTCTTGTCCGTTTTTGTGGTTTCGTACGAAGACATAACTTGGGAAACACCATTAACATCCATTGTGATTACCTCCTTGTTTTCTTTGCCTTCCGTGGCATTTTCTTTGCGTTTTCGACACTACGTC
>CAJTZB010000071.1 GCA_910583815.1 uncultured Lachnospiraceae bacterium | reverse complement strand
TGACGAGCTGAAGTCACACCTTGAAAAAGTTTATGAAGGTCTAAGTACAAAAGCAAAGGAGTACTTAGAGCAGTTAAAGGATAAGTTCGGCAACATAGATTTCTTCGTGGCAAACTGCAAGACCGATGAAGAGATGAATCGCTATTTTGCAATGGGCAAGAAGGACTACACCTGCGTTATTAGCTCAGAGCTGTTGGAAAAGATGGCAACCGATGAAGAAGTCCGTGCAAAGTATGAAGGCATCATTGACAATGCAGACGAATCCATTGAAGAAATGAGAGCTGAAATCAAGGAAGAGCTTGGTACGGAAGCAGCAGAGCAGATTACAAACATTGGTATTACAATTGACGATAAAGGCGTGGTAGAATACTTTGCGAAGCTGAAAAACTCCAATGACAGCTACTATGCAAAATTAAAGGAAAAGAGAGCAGAAGCAAAGGAAGAAGAGAAGAAGGCGGCAGAAAAGAAAGCAGAAGAAGCTGAGAAGACAGAGACTTCAGGGACTGCCGGCGTAAAAAATGACGGAGAGCCGTTATGGATTCATGCAGATTCCAAAGAAGGCCTGATAGATGCTATCCGCGAAGTTCTCGGAATCCCTGCCAAAGAAGTACAGAATGTCAATGTAGCTGAGACTGCAAAATAAAGGGAAAAAGATATGCGTTAAATCTGTATTGGTCAGAGAGTACTATGTCTGCTGTGCGCAGACAGCAGCTATAAGACAAAAATAAGGGACTGTTACATTGAGAATATATTCTTTAATGTGGCAGTCCCTGACTGTTATACCGCTGGCACAGAAAAAATAGCGTGTTGGGTGGAAATGCAAGAGAAAAGGAGAGAAGAAAAAATGGTAAAAAAACTGACGATAAAAACATGGACAAGCACAGGAATCCTGCTTGCGGTATGTCTGGTACTGGCAATTTTTCCGCTGTACAGGTATCTGCCTTCCGCGCTGGCGCTGCTGCAGAAGAAGCCACCTTTGCTGAATGAGTCCCAAAGCAATATTTATGGAATATCAGCCTTGGGGATTGTTATGCTTATAATCTGCATAGCCATTTTTATTAAGCAGCTCTCTGATCCGGTGAGTAAGAGAGTGAACCGTTTTTTGGCGGAACATCCGGAAACCAACATGGCGCAGTTGGATCAGGAATTTTTTAGTGCCGAAAAAATAGGAACAATGTGGATCGGAAACCACAGGACTTTCAGCCATGATATGCGCAGTGTGGTGGTAGAAAATGCAGAGATTGTCCGGGTGTATATGTATGAAGAGCGGGAAAGAAGGACTACCAATTATTATGTCTGCCTGGAACTGAAAAACGGAAAGACCGAGAGAGTAAAGAACAGTTACTATGATATTTCAAAGATTCTGGAATTATATAGAAAGCATCCTGATATCCAAGTGGCGGATTTATAGCCGGGAAGAGGCAGGATATAGAAAAAATAAAGGAAATTGATTTTTAAAGAAAGGCTGATGGATTTTCCTAAGCCTTTTTTTGATGTATTTTTGCCAACATGTCAGGCATTTTTACTGCTTATTCCAGACATATAGAAAAGAACTTCAGAATTTCATGAAATCCGTCTAAAAGGTATTGACTTCGTACATACTTTCGGATAATATGTGGGGTGATACGAGCAGAAATATTTGCTACGGAACTCAAAAACAGTAACAACCCGAATGGTACACAGCCGAGTTTTCGGGCGTTTTGCGGCCGGAAACTACGGCTTTGGTATGGGTGTACCGGATAGGGTTGCTACGGAACTCAATTAGGAGGAGAAGCATGGTACGTCATATTGTAATGTTTCGGTTTCTTGAAGAGGCAGATGGAAGGACAAAGAGGGAGAATGTCGCTATTGCCAAGGAAATGTTAGAGGCGCTGCAAGGCGTGGTTCCTACATTGAAATCTTCATATGTGAAGGTGAATGCAGAAGCAGCAAATCCGGAAAACTATGATTTGGTACTTGTGGCAGAGTATGATTCTATGGAAGACCTGAATGCTTACATTGTACATCCTGCGCATAAAAAAGTTGGAGAGTTCATGCGTAAGGTAAGAGAAAAGAGAGCCTGCGTGGATTTTGAGGTTTAATAAACTGCACAAAAGAAAGCTCTTCGGAATGAGGTAAAGACATGAGAGAAATTAAATGGACCTTTTCTTTTATAAGAGGAAAGAATGTTGTTCTGCTGCTTTTCACATGGCTGTCAGGTCTTGTTTTCACCGGACTGTTAACCGCAGAGCCAATGATTATCAGCCATATTGTAAATGATATTTTAAAACCGATGTTTGAAGACAGCTCGGTGAAGACAGAAGATGTCATTGATCAGGTGGTGCCATTATTGCTTCTGGCGTTTGGTATTATTTTATGCCGTGCGCTGCTGAAGTTCTGGGCAAATGTGCAGAGGGATGAAGTTGCATACCGCGCGCTGCTGATTTTAAGAAAGGACATCTATGAAAAGGTTGGGATGCAGAGCCGCCGTTTTTTTATGAGAAACCGTTCCGGCGACCTAATTAATAAGTGTACCGGCGACTTGGATGCAATACGGCATTTTATCAGCTGGACTTCTTATAATATTTTTGAAAGTGTCACAATGATGGTTGGCGTGCTGATTGTCTTTTTTGGAATCAGCTGGGAATTTACGCTCTGTCTTTTGGCAATTTCTCCAGTCGCGTTTGTTATGGCAATCCGCATGGGCAAGATTGTGCGCCCGATTTTCGGAAATGCAAGAGCACAGCTTTCCAGGCTCAACACGCTGGTGCAGGAAAACATCAGCGGAAACCGTGTAGTTCGTGCATTTTGCAGAGAAGAATATGAAGTAGAAAAGTTTGATAAAGAAAACGAAAAATACTATGAATTACAGCTGGAAGGAAACAAAGTATGGGTAAAGTATGCGCCGCTTTTGGAAACGGTCGCAAATGTTATGAATACCTGTGCTGTCATTATTGGTTCCCTGCTTGTTGTTTTTGAGCGGATTACGCTTGGTGACCTTGTTATTTTTACGTCTCTTTCCTGGATGTTAAACCAGCCGATGCAGCAGCTTGGCTTTATGATCAATGACCTGCAGAGATTTTTGACAAGCTGTGAGCGTGTCCATGAACTGTATGACATGGATACTGATATCAAGAGTCCGGAGCATCCTGTGACAAAGGAAATTCAGGGAGAAATTACATTAAAGAATGTGACTCTTTCATATGACGGTGATGAAGTATTAAGCAATATCAACCTTCAGATTCCGGCAGGAGCCACTGTAGGCATTATGGGGGCGACGGGTTCCGGAAAGACGACGCTGCTCAATGCGATTACAAGGTTTGTGGACGTAACTAAAGGCAGTGTTTTAATTGATGGGGTGGATGTCAGAAAATACGATTTGCAGCACCTGCGCCGGAATATCGGCATTGCGTTGCAGGATGTATTCCTGTTTTCTGACACTGCGGAATCCAATATTGCATACGGCGTACCGGACGCGAAGACAGAGGAAATCTACCGAGCAGCGAAGGACGCAGATGCAGACGGCTTTGTGTCAAAACTGCCGGAAGGCTATGATACGATTGTCGGAGAGCGCGGCATGGGGCTGTCCGGTGGACAGAAGCAGCGCCTTGCTCTGGCAAGGGCACTTGCAATGAATGCGCCGATTCTGGTACTGGATGATACGACTTCTGCCGTGGATTTGGAGACAGAAAAGTATATTCAGGAGCATATCGCGGCAAGGCAGAAGCGTACAACAAAGCTGATTGTGGCACAGAGAATTACAGCAGTAAAAAATGCCGATGTTATTCTGGTGCTTGAGGGCGGCAGGATTACCGAGATGGGAACCCATAAAGAACTGCTAGAAAAGCATGGCTACTATTATAAGATTTACCGCATCCAGCAGGGGCTTGCCGGAGAGGAAGAAATCGCAGCAGCTCTGGAAGGAGGTGCATTCTGATGGCAAGAAATAAATATAATGTAGATGAGACACTGGAATCCAAATTTGACGCCTCCCAGCTGATGCGCAGCATGGTGTATATGAAGCGTTACAAGCAGCTGTTTGCAGCAGCATTCTGTTTCAGCATGGTGTCAATTATATGTGGGCTTTTGCTTCCGTTATTTACACAGAACGCCATTGACGAATACATTCCGAACAAAGCGGTAAAGTCTTTAATCGTTGCAGGTATTGCGATTATCTGTACGGTAATCGTTCAGGCAGTCTGCAATAAGATGAGGTCTCGTGCTATGGCAAAGGCAGGCCAGGCAATTATCCGGGATATACGCCGGGACTTGTTTGTGCATCTGCAGGAGCTTCCGTTTGATTATTTTGACAGCAGGCCGCATGGAAAGATTCTGGTCCGTGTAATCAACTATGTCAATTCGGTTTCCGACTTTTTGACCAATGGAATGATTAGCATGGTGTTAGAATTTTTGAGCCTGTTTTTAATTGCCGGATTTATGCTGTATCTGCATCCGGGGCTCTCACTTGTAGTATTTTCCGGGATTCCGGTATTTGCCGTCTATCTGTTTTCTATTAAGAAAGTGCAGAGAAAAGCATGGCAGGCACAGGCGAATAAGCAGTCAAACTATACGGCATATCTTGCAGAGAGCATCAATGGCGAGAGAGTAACGCAAAGCTTTGCCAGAGAAGAATACAATAGCGGCATCAATCAGGAGCTTTCTTTGGAAGCCAAGAAGTCATTTATGAAAGCAGTTACGGTCAACCACAGCATTTGGCCGATTACGTTGGTTCTGACAAAGATTACGACGTATGCTTTGTATATTATAGGTATTTTCTATTTCAGAGAGAGCCTGCAAGTTGGTGTGATTATTGCAATGACAAACTATGCGAGCCGTTTTTGGCAGCCGATTCAGAATATCAGCAGTAACTATAACCAGCTGATTAATACAATTTCTTACCTGGAACGAATTTTCCAGCTGATGGATGAACCAGTTACGGTAACAGACGAGCCAGATGCAGAGGAGCTTCCGCCGATTCAGGGCGACGTAAGGTTTGAGCATGTTATATTTGAATATGAAAAAGACCGCCCGATTTTAAAGGATGTCAGTTTCCATGCAGCAGCAGGAGAGAGCATTGCCCTTGTTGGGCCAACCGGTGCGGGAAAATCAACGATTGTCAATTTAGTGTCACGTTTTTATAATATTAAGAGCGGACAAGTGCTGATTGACGGACACGACATTGCAAAGGCAACGCTTCGTTCTATCCGTAGCCAGATGGGAATTATGCTTCAGGATACATTTATATTTTCTGGCACAATTATGGAAAATATCCGCTATGGCAGATTGGATGCCACGGATGAAGAATGTATTGCGGCAGCAAAGCAGGTATATGCAGATGAATTTATCAGAAAGCTGCCAAACGGTTACCAGACAAAAGTCAACGAACGAGGGGATATGCTTTCTGTGGGACAGCGGCAGCTGCTTTCTTTTGCAAGGACACTGCTGAGTGACCCAAGGATTTTGATTCTGGACGAAGCAACCTCCTCTATTGATACCAATACGGAGCTTTTGGTGCAGGAAGGCATCAAGCAGTTATTAAAAAACAGAACCTCTTTTATTGTGGCGCACCGTATTTCTACTATTAAAGGCTGCAGCCGCATTATGTATATCAGTGATGGAAAAATTGCAGAAAGCGGAAATCATGAAGAACTGATGGAACAGAAGGGGTTGTATTATCAGCTGTATACATCTCAGCTGACCAGCGAATAAATGTGACATAAATGTCACAGCAAAATTTATTTCGTGACAAGACAAATTTTGTAGCAGAAAAGGAGAGAAAAAGTTATGAAAAAAGCAGCAGCAATTTGTGGAGTACTGACAGTAGTTTTTATTATTGCAACCGTGTTCCTTAGGACGAAGATGGACAATGCCGAACTTAGCTACGAGGAAGTCAAGGTTCAGGTACTCAGTTCTGAAACAAAGCAGACGAAAGTAAAGACAAAGTACTCCTCATCTTATCAGACGACATATGAGATTAAGGTTCTTTATGAGGGAAAGGAGTACGACTTAAAAAATGCCCACAATTCATATTCCTATCGTAAGGGTGCAACGGTGACTGCTTATTTGGCGTACGGCAAAATGTATGCAAATATAGAAGGTGTCAGGACTTCTTCACCTTTCGGTATCGCATACTTTGTCGGGCTGTTTGGGTCTTTTGGATTGTTTTTTGCTTCGCTGATGCTTCTTGCAAAGGATTCCGATAGGAAAAAGAAAGCAAAGCAGGAGGCTGCAAAAGCTGCGGCAGCTGCAAATGCAGAAAATACAAGGAACCAATAAATAATACATAGAGTGCAGAGGATGCATGGGAACAGCATCCTATCAATGGAAGTGTGGAAAAAAGCATGGGAAGGGCAAAAAATGAAGTTAATCTGATGGAGGGGTCTATTGCAAAGGGAATGTTTTCCTTTGCAATTCCCATGTTTTTGGGGCAGCTGCTGCAGCAGCTTTATAATTTAGCAGATGCGTGGGTGGTCGGAAACTTTGCAGACAATGACGCATTTGCGGCTGTCAGTTCTGCAGGAAGTCTTACGTTTTTAATTGTCGGCTTTTTCAACGGAATTGGTATCGGCGGAGGAGTAGTGATTTCCAGATATTTTGGTGCAGGGAATAAAGAATATGTGGAGCGCTCGGTCCATACAAATGTACTGTTTGGCCTGATTGCCTCAGTGCTTTCCACAATAGTCGGCTTGCTTTTTGTGCCGCAGCTGTTGGTGTGGATGAAAACGCCGCCAAGCGTGCTGCCAGAATCTTTGACGTATTTTAGGATTTATTTCGCAGGGGTAGCTACAGTCATACTGTATAATATCTGTATGTCTATTATGCGCGCCCTTGGCGACAGCATGCATCCGTTATATTACTTGATTTTTTCGTCAATACTGAACGTAGTGTTAGACTTGCTGTTTGTTGCTGTTTTCCACTGGGGAGTAGGCGGAGCAGCAATCGCTACAGTGATTGCACAAGGTTTAAGCACATTGCTTTGTATATTCCGGATGTGCAAAAGCACAGGGTATATGCATCTTGATTTTAGGAAACTGAAGTGGCATAAAGGAATTATGGGAGAAGTTATCCGCCAAGGCCTTCCGACCGGTATCCAAAATTCGGTTATCAGCATTGGGAACATGGTTGTGCAGACAAATATCAATCTGTTTGGTTCCTACGCAATGTCCGGTTATGGTGCTTATGCAAAAATTGAAGGATTTGTGTTCCTGCCAATTACCAGTATGTCCATGACGCTGCCAACGTTTATCAGCCAGAATCTTGGGGCAAGGAAATATGAACGCGCGAAGAAGGGTGCATTGTTTGGTATTCTGTCCGGTGTTGTTATGGCAGAACTGTTCGGGCTGCTGTTTTTTGCCGGAGCGCCGTATGCATTGCGGCTGTTTGTAGATACCCCGGAGGCAGTTGCGTTTGGCGAGATACAGGCAAAAACAGTATCGCTGTTTTTCTTCCTGCTTGCTTTTTCCCACTGTGCAGCAGGCGTGCTTCGTGGATGCGGAAAATCGATTGTGCCAATGATTACGATGCTTTTGTTTTGGTGTGGCGTCCGTGTCACTTATGTGACACAGGCGGTCAAGCTGATACCGGAGTTTCAGACAATTTCTTTTGCATATCCTTTGACTTGGTCGCTTAGCAGCATTGTATTTCTCGTTTTTTTGTTAAAGTCTGATTGGACGCATTATTATGAAAAGCATAGGTGAAAAAAATCTGTTTTATAGAAATTGGATTTCATCCGCTTTATCCAAAAAGGCAGATTTTTAGAAGGGGCATGGTTATAGAGTTGAAAAAAGAACCGAAGGAGCGTATCGGAACATTGTTTTCCGGGCGTGATTTAAAAAGATTAATTGTGCCGCTTGTGATTGAACAGACATTGGCAGTTACGGTCGGCATGGCGGACACCATGATGATTTCAACAAGAGGTGAGGCAGCAGTGTCCGGTGTGTCTATCGTAGACACGATTGCTGTTCTGCTGATTGGGCTTTTTGGTGCGCTGGCAACCGGAGGTGCCGTAGTGGCTGCGCAGTTTATCGGGCATAAAGAGCCAGAGAATGCAAGCCGCGCGGCAAACCAGCTGTATGTTTCCGTTGGGCTGCTTTCTCTTGTCCTGATGGTTATATCGCTTGTATTCAACAAGCAGCTGCTTGCGCTTATCTATGGAACCGTTGATGCAGATGTTATGGGTTATGCCAGAACATATTTCTATATATCTGCAGTCTCGTTCCCATTTTTGGCATTATATAATGCGGGAGCGGCGTTGTTCCGTGCAATGGGAAATTCGCGTATTTCCATGTATGTATCATTGGTTATGAATGCTGTCAATGTGACAGGAAATGCTATTTTCCTGTTTGTGCTTCATTGGAGCGTGGAAGGAGTAGCAACGGCGACATTGATTTCAAGGGCAGTTGCTGCAGTTATTATGCTGTTCCTGATAAGAAAGCAGTCGAATCCGATTCATATTGACAGGCACTTCCGCTTTGGATTTGAACCCAAAATGATTCAGAGAATTCTGCGTATTGGTGTGCCGAACGGACTTGAAAACAGCGTGTTCCAGATTGGCAAGCTGTTGGTACAGGGACTGACTGCAAGTTTCGGAACAATGGCAATTGCCGCAAATGCAGTGGCGAATACGATTGCGAGCATGGAAGTGATTCCAGGCAATGCAATGGGGCTTGCAATGATTACAATTGTTGGGCAGTGCGTTGGTGCAAATGACGAAAGGCAGATGCGCTACTATACAAAGAAACTAATGTTTATTGCCTATGGAGCAATGATTGTGCTTAACATCTTTATTCTGTTTGGACTGAACGGAATTGTATGGCTATATCATTTGGAGCCTGATACGGCGGCGCTTGCCAAGCAGCTGATGATCTGCCACGGTGCATTCTGTATGCTTATCTGGCCGGCGTCCTTTGTGCTTCCGAATGCACTCCGTGCAGCAAATGACGTAAAGTTTACAATGATTATCTCCATGTTTTCGATGTGGACATTCCGTATTATGTTCAGCCATGTGCTTGCCAGATATTTCGCTCTTGGAGTGCTTGGTGTATGGCTTGCAATGATGATTGACTGGGGATTCAGAAGCCTGTGCTTTACCATCCGTTTTGCAAGAGGGGGCTATCGGAAACATTCGTTTGCACTGTCGCAAAATTCAGCGGCGCAATAGTGGCTGAGGAATATGCAGCAATATAAATCTTGAAATCTGTTATCAGGTGTGATAATATAGCAGACGTAATTAATACGTTGAACAAAATAGAGCAGAGTAGGAATTTGGGCGTTAAGGGCCATCCGGACGGGGAGTTGCCGGATGGACGAAAAGGCGGTGCAGAACGTAGCATTGCTTTGCGTCAGAATTCCGCATCCCGCTGCTACCAATAGGCATCTCCTGTCTTTTTCCTGTTGTCGTAGCATATTTTGTACGACGATTTTTTTCTTTACAGGATTTATTTTAATAGGAGGTGCTTTTATGAGTTTTATGAAAAAAGGAACGGAAAAAGAAAAGGGTCCAAATCGTTTTGTGGCATCGGCAAGAGAGTTACATAACCTGCGCTCCCTGACGATGATTGGGATGCTGCTTGCGCTCCGGATTGCGCTTGGCTTTGTAGCAACGATTCGGATTACAGAGCATATTAAAATTGGTTTTTCGATTTTTCCGACTTCCATTCTCTGCATGATGTTCGGACCGGTGGCAGGGGGCATTGCAGGAGGCGTGGCGGATTTGGTTGGCTTCTTTTTAAAGCCAAGCGGTGCTTTTTTTCCGGGCTATACCTTGGACTGTGTTGTGGCAGGCATGATTTATGGCTACAGCTTTTATAAGAGAGAAAAAATCACACCGCTTCGTGTAGTGCTGACGTTGCTCTGCGTGACAGTCTTTGTAAATTTGTGCATGACAACAACATGGCTTAGTTTCCAAATATCTGTAAAAAGCATAGGGGCAATTTTTGCAGATCCTGCAGGAACGGCACATGCTTTTGCTGCGAAATTTTTGGCGCTTCTTCCGGCAAGGGCATTGAAAAACTTTATTATGCTGCCGATTAACAGCGTACTTGTATACTTGGTGCTTAACTTGGTAAGAAAATTAAAGCCGGAACGTCTGCTCAGAGGATAGGCGGAAAATTAAAGATTTTTGAAACAGAGGATTAGATTGAAAAATAAGTTTGATAACTTATTTTTCAATCGGCAATTTGAGTCGGAGCCTCAAATATGCCTTGATCGCAGATGAGAAATTGCCTACGCGAATTTCTCATCGCGTGTCATCGCAGTAAACTGCTCTGACATGGAGGAATGGCATGGTTGATTTGGCAGAATCAAGGGCTTCCATTGACCGGATTGACAAGGAAATTGTGACATTGTTTGAAGAACGTATGCGGATTGCCGGAGATGTCGCAGAATATAAAAGGGCAGTGGGGAAAAAAGTATTTGACCCAGAAAGAGAATCAGAAAAACTGAGGGTACTTTCAGGGCTTGCAGCTACTGAGTTTAACCGCCATGCGGTGAAAGAGCTGTTTTCCCAAATTATGTCTATTAGCAGAAAATATCAGTATTCTCTGCTTTCCGAAGAGTTTGAACCATTTGAATGGTATGAGGCTCTGCCAAAAGGGAAAGATGTCAAAGTCTGCTTTTTCGGAGCTGCGGGTTCTTATTCTGAGCAGGCAATGGAAGACTGTTTTGGATGTGAGGTAGAGAGTTTTTCTGCAGGCAGCTTTAAAGAAGTGATGGAAGCTGTTCAGGAAGGCAGAGCAGATTTTGGCGTGCTTCCAATTGAGAATACGACAACCGGAGGAATTACGGACAGCTATGACCTGTTGATGGAATATGAAAACTACATTGTGGCAGAACATATTGTGAAAATTGAACATGCACTGCTTGCCTGTGAAGGAGCCACATTAGATAGCATAAGACAGGTATATTCGCATCCGCAGGCAATTGGACAGTGCCGGCGTTTTTTTGGAGAACACCCGGAGATTCAGCCGCAAGCCTGTGCCAGTACTTCGGAATGTGCCAAAAAGGTAAAAGAAGCAAAGAATACTTCTTATGCAGCCATTGCAAGTCTGCGTGCGGCGGCATTGTATGGACTGAAGGTTTTGCAGGAATGCATGAACACGGAACAGGTCAATTCTACGCGTTTTATCATTGTTGCAAGACAGCGTATGTGCCTTGAAAATGCTGGGAAGATGAGCATTTGCTTTGAGCTTCCGCATGAATCAGGCAGTCTTTACCGTATGCTCAGCCACATGATGTACAATGGCTTGAATATGACTAAAATTGAATCCAGGCCGATTCCGGGCAGACGGTTTGAATACCGTTTTTTTGTGGATTTTGAGGGCAAGCCGACAGATGCAGCAGTAAAAAATGCACTAAACGGCATCCGGCAAGAGGCATCCAGATGCAAAGTGCTCGGAGCAGTTGCGACAAAAGATTAGGATGTCAAAAGAATGTTTTTCATTCTTTTTTACCTTATAGGACACTGCGCCATCAGGCGTGCGCATTCCCAAATCCGCGAAGCGGATTTGTAATTTCTGCTTGCAGAAATTTTTTATAAGGAAATCACAAATAGAACATAAATTTCTGGTACAATAGCAGAGAAATGAAATTTTTGCTGCGCAAAGCAGCAGACTATTGTAACAACAGAGATTGGAGTGAAAAACAATGAAAAAATTCTTTTTCATAAAGCTGATAGCAGTGGCA
>CAJTZB010000070.1 GCA_910583815.1 uncultured Lachnospiraceae bacterium | reverse complement strand
ACTATCAAGGATATAAGAACTGTACAGTGATCCTTGTGTTTGATGCCTATAAGGTAGAAGGTTTTCAAGGTGAAGTACAGAAATACCATAACATCTATGTTGTCTATACAAAAGAAGCAGAGACTGCAGATCAGTATATTGAAAAGACAGTGCATGAAATCGGGAAAAAATATCATGTCACCGTAGCAACTTCGGATGCGACAGAGCAGGTTATTATTTGGGGAAGCGGTGCTTACCGCATGTCTGCCCTGGGGCTTTTGGAAGAAATCTATACAGCAGAGAAAGAAATCCGTGAGAAGTTAGAAGAGCTGTCCAGAAAAAGAGGAGGCAGGCTGATAGAGGAGCTGCCGCCGGATGTGGCAGAAGAGCTTGAAAGGATAAGGCTTGGGAAATAACTTTAGGCTGTATTAAAATATTCATATATGCATTGGTGGGAGATGTCAGCACCGAAGCTGGGAAGGAGAGAAAAATATGGAATGCAAAGTGCATTTTTGCCGCATGGAGAATGGAGTTACAGTTCATTCCGGCGAGAAGGAGAGGACATTAGAGTGGATTCATGAAGGGCTGCTCCGGGTTTATGAAAAGAAGAACAGTGAAAACCTTGTGCATTTAAACTACCGCAGGGGACCTGTTGATTTTCATGCATGGGAAGAAAACGGACAGGTTATGATGACTGCCGGAGCCTATGCCATAATGGTGGATGAGAACCTTGTTCTGCATATTACAAAGGATGGCAAAGAATATTTTGAGGAATATGAAGGCAGAGACACCACGATTTATGAGACAGATAAGGAGTTTGATCTTGCAAAGCTGGAAGGTCATACAACGGCGGAGTCTTTAGCGGATTTTAAGACACAAATCAATGTGCGCCTGTTTGATGACAGAGACAGACTGTATGGGCTTGGAGACAAGGCTGCCCATTTAAACCGCAGAGACTATGAGTACATTTCATGGAATACCGATGACCCAACAGAACATAATGAGACGTACAAGTCGCTTTACAAATCAATAAACTATCTTTTGGTCAATCATCATGGCACTGAATATTATGGCATGTTCTATCCGTCAAGCTATAAGTGCGTGTTTAATTTGGGCAGGTACAGCAAGAAATTTTTCTATATTGGAAGCAAGCAGGGAGAGCACGACTATTTTCTCTTCCTTGGAGATTCTCCGAAAGAAATCACGGCAAATTATACCGAACTTGTCGGAAGGCCGCTGTTTACGACAAGAAAGATGTTAGGGTATCATCAGTCGCGTTGGTCGTACGATGAAAAAGAAATGCAGGAAATCCGCGCGAAGTCAAAGGAATATGGTCTTCCGTTAGATTATATCCATCTGGATATTGATTATATGGACCATTATAAAGTATACACGGTATCGGATTCGTATCTTTCTGATTTAAGGGCACTTTCTGAAAGTTTTGCAGAGGACGGAATCGGACTGATTACGATTATGGACCCTGCGGTCAAGGCAGAGGAAGGCTATCCGCTTTATGACGAGCTCACAAAACAGGGCGGTTTTGCAAAGAAGGATGGGGAAGACTACATCAATGTGGTGTGGCCGGGCGAATCCAAATATCCGGATTATTTCAAACCGGATACTGCGGCTTATCTGACCAAGGTTACAAAGGAGTTTGTAGAGAAGTACCTTCTGGAAGGCATCTGGTGCGATATGAATGAACCGGCATCTTTCCGTGGCCCATTGCCGGATGATGTGGAATTTTCGGATGGAACAAATACGTATTATCATGACGAAGTGCATAATCTGTATGCAGAGTATATGGCACGCTGTGTTGCAGCGGCATTTGAGGAAGAGAATCGGCGGCCGACTGTTATCACAAGGGCAGCATTTGCAACGACAAGCCCATTTACGACTTCCTGGAACGGCGACAACCAGTCGCTTTGGGAGCATCTTGGCGTATCGCTTCCTCAGGTTATGACAATGAATCTGTGTGGTTTTGCAGTAAACGGTGTGGACATTGGCGGCTTTGGGAACGAGGCGGCAAAGGAACTGGTCATTCGCTGGCTGGAGGCAAATGTATTTTCCCCATTTTTCCGGAACCATTCGGCCAAAAATACAAGATATCAGGAGCCTTATGCGTTTGATGAGGAGACGCTTCGGATTTATCGGAAATTTTTGCAGCTCCGCTATGATTTCCTGCCGTATCTGTATGATTTGCTGCGTGATGCCAATGCAGAAGGCGTTCCGATGTACCGTCCTTTATTTTATGACTATCCGGCGGATGAAAGAGTAAAAGAATTAAATGATGAAGTGATGGTTGGCTCTTATGTACTGCTTGCGCCGGTTGTGCGGCAGGGAGAACGTTCTCGTCTGGTTTATTTGCCGGAGGGCAGCTGGATTGATTATTTCACCGGAAAAGAATATCAGGGCGGGCAGGAATATATTGTTCCGATGTCTCTTGCAGAAACCGGAGTTTTTGTAAAGGCAGGGGCGATGCTGCCAATGTTCCGGAATGTCTGCCATATCAGAAAGCAGGAGCTTACCGCTCTGCATCTGTATCTGGCACCTTGGGCAGAAGGTGAGGAGTTAAGGGAAAGCAGCTATATTCATTATGAGGATGATGGAACTTCTCTGGATTACAAAAAAGGCGTCTATAACGAATATGAGTTCAAAAGAACAGCGGAATGCGTTACTATGCACATGCTGCATCATGGATATAAAACGGATTATAAGACGCTGGTGCTTCATGCAGACGGAACAGAAGTATCCGTGCCGTTTGCAGAGGAACTTAACATTCCGCTCAAAGATTGATGGAATTTCATGGGAAAGTTTCGGTCTTAATAGATAAACTTAATTTTTTTGCCTAATGCGATATGATACTTTGTGTAGTCACCAAGATATTCCCCATCACTGTGGATGGCTTTTGGAAACGGCATTGTGACGGTAAGCTCCGTACCATCTGTCAGATGGATGCCTCGTTTTCCAATATGTCGTCCGGCAGTGAGGGCAGGAATCATCCTCAGTGCCTGCAGACGGTTCATGCCGTATACAATTAAGAAGGAAAGGCGGCCATCGGTATCTGTAGCAGCAGGTGCCATTGGGAGGCCGCCGCCTTCATATGGCTGGTTCAGCGCGGTGATAAAAAAGACGGCGGGATAGGTTTTTGCCTGTCCGTTTTCTGTCACTTCCATATCACAGACTTTTGTTGCGAACAGATTTTTCAGGCCGACAAGCAGGTAGGCGATTTTTCCGAGATGCAATTTGTTTAAGCGTTCTTTCAGATGGGAGGTGTTTACGACATGGCAGATTTCTGCATCGTAACCAAGACCGGAGCTGACAAGGAAATTCCGGCAGATACTTTGCCCATCGGCGGCTTTTAATGTAACTGTGCCAATGTCAATCAGGATTTCATTATTCCGTGCAAGAATGGAATCCAGTTTGGCTGATAAGGAAGCCGGAAGTTTTTTATTGCGTATAAAGTCATTTCCGGAGCCTGCCGGAAGATAGCTGAGTGAGAAACGCTCCGGCTCGGAAATGCCGTTGATGCATTGGTTCAGAGTGCCGTCTCCGCCAATGACGAGAATAGGAATGGTTTGTTCGTTGTCTTTTTGCAGAATAGCTTCAAATTCGGGACGCGTCGGGGCGTTCTTTTTTGTATAGTGGAGTTCGTAAGGAATATGATGCTCCTTAAAATATGTTTCTGCTTTTGTCCAGACTGCACGTCCCTTTCCGGAACGCGAAGAAGGGTTGACAAAAATATGATACATAGGATTCTCCGTTTCTGTAGTATATTTTAAAGGCAGGCAGGGAGCTGTTTTGCCCATTCTAGTACTTCACCCAATGTTTTTTCCATAAAGGAATCAGTAGGAATATTATTTGTATTCATTAGGCAGTCCGTGACAAGAAGAACGGGCATTCCGATTTTTAGGGCAGCGCCGTCCTCTGCTGCATCATTTCCGACCATCAGGCAGTCTGCTGGATTTAGGGATAGCTTCTGGCAGATTTCCTGATAATAGGCAGGGTTTGGTTTGGCATAATGGCTGTTTTCATAGGTAGTCACAAGAGAGAATTCTTCAGGAGAAAGGCCAAGCCAGTTCAGACGGCTGTAGGTTGCAATTTGTGGAAACAGTGGATTGGTTGCTATAACAACTTTGTAACCTTTTTCTTGCAGTATATGGACGATGTTTCTGCTTAGTTCTGTCGGTTGGCAGGCATGGATGCAGTCCTGAAACCCGGTGCGGTAATATTCTTCAAACCGTGGCTCGGCTTCAAAAAAATCTATGCCGGTGAGCTTTGAAAAGGTATCGGCGAATGCAAGGCGGTTTGTCGTACTTCCGTCATTATTTATCATTGCTTTGGTGCCTGCCCAAACAGATTTGATGAGATGGTCAGGGGCAAGCTCAGGAAGGACTTTGCAGAGGCCGTTAAAATAGGCATGTTCAAAGGACTTTGCGTCCATTGGCAGCAGGGTGCCATCCAAGTCAAAAAATATGGTATTCATATAAAATCCTCGTTTCTGTATGGTATTTTTTGTGAGAGTTTCTATTGCTACGATAGCATTCCTGTGGGTGCTTGTCAACGGATTTCGCACATTCCCTATCTGATTTGTCAAAATTAGGAAAATAGGAAACGTCATACCTAAAAAATAATCTGTGACATGAGTTCTTTGGAGATATGTAAGGAGGCGATAAGGCGAAACTTGATGTAAATATTCGGTATTAGAAGAAAAATAAAGGAAATTCTATGACTGTAGAATAAAATATACAGTGACAAGGTCTGACAAAAGGCTTCAAAAAGAAATTTTCTTTGAATTTTGTTGATAAACCGCCGCTGTGATGGTAAAATAATAGCATATTAGTAAATGCTCTTATAAATTTACTGATAAATGAGACAGACAGGAAGGAGCAAGGTATGAACGTTTACACGACAGAACAAATCAGAAATGTTGTATTACTGGGGCATGGGGGTGCCGGTAAGACAACCTTGGCAGAAGGGCTTGCTTTTGTGACAAAAGCTATTACACGTATGGGTAAAGTGGCTGACGGAACAACAATCAGCGACTATGATAAAGAGGAAATCAAACGTGGCTTCTCCATTCATTCTTCTATTCTCCCAATCGAATGGGAAGGTCTTAAAATCAATCTGTTAGATGCACCAGGATATTTTGATTTTGTCGGTCAGGCAGAAGAGGCAATGAGTGTTGCCGATGCCGCTGTTATTGTAATCAATGGCAAGGCCGGCGTAGAGGTAGGCACGAAGAAGGCATGGGACATCTGCGAACGCAGAAAGATTCCGCGTATTTTCTTTGTTACCAATATGGATGACCCGAATGCAGACTATCTTGGCATTGTAGAGGAATTAAAACAGCTCTACGGCAAAAAGGTGGCTCCGTTCCATCTTCCATTTTATGAGAATGAAAAGTTTACGGGCTTTGTTAATGTAGTAAAGATGGGCGGCAGACGTTTTGCAGCCGATGGTACATACGAAGATACGGATATTCCGGACAGCATAAGCGGAAACCTTTCAGAAGTACGCGAAATGATTCTTGAGGCAGTTGCAGAATCGAGCGAAGAGCTGATGGATAAATATTTTAACGGCGAAGAATTCACACAGGAAGAAATTTCTCAGGCGCTCCGCAGAGGCGTTATCGACTGTGACATCGTTCCGGTACAGATGGGTTCCGGCGTCAACACCTATGGAACAAATATGCTTTTGCAATCATTCCAGAAGTATTTTCCTTCGCCTGAAAAAGCAGAAGTGTTCAAAAAGGGCACAAACACCAAGACAGGTGAGGAAATCGTTGCAGACAAAGACAATGATAAGCCGGTCAGCGCTTATGTATTTAAGACTATCATGGATCCGTTTGTAGGGAAGTATTCTCTTGTTAAAGTCTGCACCGGAGTCCTTCGCAACAATGATGTAGTTTATAATGCAGGCAAGGAAACAGAAGAAAAGCTCCAGAAACTTTATGTTATGCGCGGAAAAGATGTAATGGAAGTAAAAGAGCTTAGGTCCGGCGACATCGGCGCTATTGGCAAATTAAACAGCACAAGAACCGGCGATACACTTTCCACAAGAGAATTTCCGGTGGTTTATCATCCGACAACCATGTCGAAGCCGCAGGAATATATGAGATACCGCGCAAAGAACAAAGGAGAAGAAGATAAGATCGCGCAGGGGCTTTTGAAGCTGACCATTGAAGACCTTACCTTAAAGACAGTCAATGATGAAGAAAACAGGCAGATGCTGATTTATGGCGTTGGTATGCAGCAGCTGGAAGTTGCCGCAAGTATGCTTGCTGAAAAATACAAAGTGGAAATTGAGCTGTCCAAGCCGAAGTTTGCATACCGTGAGACAATCACAAAGAAAGTAGAAGCAGCAGGAAAGCATAAAAAGCAGTCTGGCGGACACGGACAGTATGGTGACGTAAAGCTGATTTTAGAGCCTTCTGGGGATCAGGAAAAACCTTATATGTTTGAAGAGAAAATTTTTGGCGGGGCAGTTCCAAAGAACTATTTCCCAGCAGTAGAAAAGGGAATTCAAGAAAGCGTATTAAAGGGACCGCTTGCTGCATATCCGGTAGTCGGCATCAAAGCAACCTTAATCGACGGTTCTTACCATCCGGTGGATTCTTCGGAGCTTGCATTTAAGACAGCGACCATGCTTGCATTCCGCAGTGGTTTTGCCGATGCAAGGCCTGTGCTGCTTGAGCCGATCGAGAGCTTAAAGGTTATGGTTCCGGATAAGTTTACCGGTGATATTATGGGTGATTTAAACAAGCGCCGCGGAAGGATTATGGGCATGAACCCGACAGGAAACGGAAATCAGGTAATCGAAGCTGAAATACCTGCTTCGGAGATGTATGGATATTCCACCGATTTGCGTTCTATGACCGGCGGCATGGGTGACTATGAGCATGTATTTGTCAGATATGAACAGGCCCCTCCGGAAGTACAGGCGAAAGAGATAGAACGGCGTGCATCTAAGGTAGAGCAGTTGGAAGTATAAGGCTGATGAAAGACGAGAAGCCAGAGACCAGGTATATGAAACTAAATTTAGGGGGGCACATCATGGAGACTACAAGAGATAAGAAGAAAAGAAGCCAGATTTATTCTTTGGCTTCTCGCGTCGGCCTTTTTCTGTTTATTATTTTAGCGTTTTCAGTTACAAACGTTACATTTAACATGATTTCGCAGGCCAGAAAAGAAGTGGAAAAGTCCAACAATGCCCATATGAGCGATATGGCAAAAAATTCGGCTTCCACTGTGGCTCTTGCGGTACAAAGCCTTGGCGGAAATGTCAAGCAGATCGCAGCTTCTCCGGTTATGCAGAAAATGACGGTGGAAGCAAAATTGGATGGCATTAATGGCAGCTATGCCTATGTGGTTGCAGTGGACGGAACGATGGTTGCCCATCCTGACGGCACAAAGGTAGGACAGCCGGTAGAAAACACGGTTGTAAAGTCTGTTGTGGACCGTATGCAAAAGGGCGAGAAAGTAGCTCCGTTTGTAACGGAGTATGACTACCGCGGAGGTGTAATGTATGCGGCAGTACATCCGGATTTGGAAAACGGTTTTGTGCTTGTGGTGACTGCGCCGAGGGAAGAGGTTATGGCAGGCATCAATGCGTTGAGGAGCAGAAGCCTGATTACCAATGCGGCATCTATTGTTTTATTTAGCGCAATTGGCTTTGCACTTATTTATTTTATTACAAGACCATTAAAGGAAATCACAAAGCAGACAAACCGCATGATTGATTTGGATTTTACGGCGGATGAAAAGCTGCGGAAAATGATGGCTCGTAAAGATGAGATAGGATCAATTGCCGAGGCAATTGATGCGCTGCAGGTGCACCTTCATGAAGTTGTGGAAACCATTCAGATGCAGAGTGATGATCTTTATACTGCATCAGAAACGATGAGCGGACAGATTTCAGAAGCTTCAGAGGTAGTAGAACAAGTCAGCACCGCGGTTCATGAAATTGCTGACAGTGCGTCTTCTCAGGCGGAAGATACCCAGAGTGCTACGGAACAGGTAGTGGTTATGGGCAACGCAGTAGAAAAGACAAACATGGAAATTGAGAATTTATACCGCAGTACCGGAGTCGTGAAAGCATCCGGCGACGAGGCTGTGCAGACGCTGGCAGAATTGACTAAGATAAATCAGGATGCCAAGGAAGCAATTGACATAATTTATCAGCAGACGAATACAACCAATGAATCAGTACGTAAGATTCATGAGGCAACTGCATTAATTACGGATATTGCAGAAGAAACCAACCTGCTTTCCTTAAATGCTTCCATCGAAGCAGCAAGGGCCGGAGAAGCAGGCCGTGGTTTTGCGGTTGTGGCAGCCCAGATTCAGAAACTGGCAGAACAGTCCAATGCTTCCGCAAACCAGATTGAAAAGATTATTAAGCTCTTGGCAGAAAACTCCGAAAAAGCAGTTGGAACCATGCAGGAAGTTATGGGCATTATGCAGAAACAGGCAGAGAATGTGGAGAAGACAGAGAAGATTGTACTGGATGTCAGAGAAAAGATTGACCAGTCAATAGAAGGTGTCAGCGTTATTGCAGAAAGCACAAGCCACATTGACGAAACAAGACAGGCAGTGATTGATCTTGTTCAGAACCTGTCTGCAATTGCAGAGGAGAATGCAGCCAATACAGAGGAAACATCGGCTTCTGTAACAGAAGTCAGTGCGACAATGGTCAGCATCGCAGATAATACAAAGCAGCTGAAAGGTATTGCAAAGCAGCTGGAAGAGAGTATGAGGAAATTTAAATTGTAGTATAGGAAAATGCCTTGGCAGGAAAGCATCAGTTTTCTGCCGAGGTGTTTTTTGTTTTAATCTTTATAAAAAACCGCACCGTTTATGGCGATTTTTTCATTGATTTAAAGAAAATTCAAAAAAAATTTGAATTCCCCCTTGCAAATGCTTTATCAAACTAATATAATGAAGTAAGTGAAAAACACTTCACTTAGGTGAAGTGCCAAAGTTTTTTGACATATAAAAAAGGAGGAGAATAGATATGAGTTATGTAGATGATGTGCTTGCGTTGGTGCAGAAAAAGAATGCATCCGAACCAGAGTTTTTACAGGCGGTAGAAGAGGTATTGAATTCCCTGAGGCCGGTAATTGAAGCAAATGAGGAAAAGTTTAGAAAAGAAGCGCTGCTGGAGCGCCTGACGGAGCCAGAACGTCAGGTAAAGTTCCGTGTTCCGTGGGTAGACGATAATGGTCAGGTACAGGTGAATGTCGGCTACCGTGTACAGTTCAATTCGGCAATTGGTCCATACAAGGGAGGAATCCGTCTCCATCCATCCGTAAATATAGGAATTATCAAGTTCCTTGGATTTGAGCAGATTTTTAAGAATTCACTGACAGGCCTTCCAATTGGCGGTGGTAAGGGCGGCTCTGACTTTGATCCAAAGGGGAAATCTGACAGAGAAGTTATGGCATTCTGCCAGAGCTTTATGACAGAGCTTTGCAGGCATATTGGGGCAGATACAGACGTTCCTGCAGGTGATATTGGTACAGGCGCAAGAGAAATTGGCTATATGTTTGGCCAGTACAAGAGAATCCGCAACTTGTATGAAGGCGTGCTGACGGGGAAAGGGCTGAGCTACGGCGGTTCCCTTGCACGTAAAGAGGCAACAGGATATGGGTTGCTCTATCTGACAGAAGAGATGTTAAAGTGCAATGGACATGACATCAAGGGAAAGACGATTGTCCTTTCCGGTGCCGGTAATGTGGCAATTTATGCAGCCGAGAAGGCAGCTGAGCTTGGTGCAAAAGTTGTTACAATGTCGGATTCTAACGGCTGGATTTATGATGCAGAAGGCATTGATTTAAATGCCATAAAAGAACTGAAGGAAGTAAAACGTGCAAGGCTCTCAGAGTACAAGAATTACAGACCAAATGCAGAGTACCACGAGGGCAGAGGAGTCTTTGGCGTAAAATGTGATATTGCGCTTCCTTGTGCAACACAGAATGAGCTTTTGCTTGAGGATGCAAAGCAGCTTGTTGCAAATGGCTGCATCGCGGTTGCCGAAGGTGCCAATATGCCTACGACATTAGATGCTACAAAGTACCTGCAGCGGAACAAGGTTCTCTTTGCGCCGGGCAAGGCGGCAAATGCAGGCGGCGTGGCAACTTCTGCATTGGAAATGAGCCAGAACAGCGAGAGATTAAGCTGGAGTTTTGAAGAGGTAGATGCAAAGTTACATGATATTATGGTGAATATCTTCCACAGTCTGGATAATGCGGCAAAGAAGTATGGTGCAGAGGGCGATTATGTGGCAGGAGCCAATATTGCCGGTTTTGAAAAGGTAGTAGACGCTATGCTTGCACAGGGAGTGGTATAATACAAAACAATCCATATATCAATAATTAGGAAGAATGAGAGAGTCCTATAACTACATCAAATCTATGATTGGTCTGGATGGTAGTTATGGGACTTTTCTCTTTCAATAGGAATACCAAATGGGGGAAATGTGATGGATGCAGTAAACAAAAATGCACAGAAAGAAGTAAAGCAGGTGTTGCAGTATCTTGCAGAAAACAGAGGGAAAAAAATTATTCTTGGCCAGCATACGCAGACAATGGGACAAGAAGAACTAAAATATATTCAGGATGTCACAGGGGAATTGCCTGCGCTCTGTGGATTTGAGCTGTTGGGGTACTCTCCGAATATACAGTATGAACATAGTGGAGAGGAATGTCTTCAGGAAGTTTATGCGGCGCAGAATACGCTGAAGAGGGCATGGGACTGGGCAGAAAAGGGAGGTCTGCTTACCTTTACGTGGCACTGGTTTTCGCCTTTAGGCGGCAGAGATAAGTCCTTTTTTTCTGAAAATACAGATTTTCAGACGGAACTTGCGGTTGTGGAGGGAACACCGGAATATTATGCACTTTTATCAGACATGGACTATATGGCAGGGCTGTTAAGGCCTTTTTGCGATGCACATATTCCGATATTATGGAGACCATTCCATGAAACCGAGGGAGACTGGTTCTGGTGGGGGAACTGCAGAAAAGATGTGGTAAAGAAACTTTACAGGCTGATGTATAACCGTTATGTCAATCATTTTCAGATGAATAATCTGATTTGGGTATTTAACTCCAACAAGCAGGAATGTTATCCTGGGGATGATGTGGCAGATATTATCAGCTGTGATATGTATCCGAAGCCGCATTGTCATACGGACCATACCGAAGAATTACAGCAGCTTCAAAAGATAACAAAGGCAGAGAAGCTGTATGCTATCGCAGAAATCGGAACCATCCCTGACGTAAGAGCTGTTATAGAGAAAGGGCTTTCATGGAGCTGGTATATGACATGGTCAAATGAATTTGGAAAGACAGATGCTTATACCTCTAAGGAAGAGCTGAAAAAGGCATATTCCTATGAACATGCAGTGACACTTGGACGGCTGCCGAGGCTGTATTAAAGAGGACTATGGCACAGATGGATGCAGGGGACAGGCAATGCAGATGATAAGCAAACCAAATAAGATAAAGAAAGCTTAAGAAATGTAATAGAATTAAGAGTATGTTTATGGTAGAATAAAAATGTTAAACAATTTAATACATTAAAATTTACAGGAGGAATAACTATGGACTTAGATGATTTATTGAATAATACCCTTGAGGAATTTTTTTTAGAATGTGTTGGTGATAAAATAGAGGAAGTTTCAGAGCTGCCTAAAATGTTAGAAGATATTTATTACTTGGACAACAAACAGGAGTTTCTTAGTA
>CAJTZB010000069.1:8429-11728 GCA_910583815.1 uncultured Lachnospiraceae bacterium | reverse complement strand
CTTGTCGCATTTCATTTTACAATGAAGCCAAATATTCAGGTTTTGAAGCCTAAAACAGCTTTGATTTCCTTAAATCAGGGCAACCGTCTCTCTTGCGATAGCAAGTTCTTCATTAGTCGGGATAACTAAAACCTTCACCTTGGAGTCTTTTGTGGAAATAACGGTTTCTTTTCCACGGATGGCATTCTGCTCTTCATCAAGTGCAATTCCTAGATAGCCAAGGTAAGAGCAGACATTCCGGCGCATGTTCTTGTCATTTTCGCCCAGTCCTGCAGTAAATGCAATTGCATCTACTCCATTCATAGCGGCAACATAAGAACCGATGTACTTTGCAACACGGTAACAGAATACGCGGAACGCATCTGCTGCACGTTCATTTCCCTCATTAGATGCTTTCTCCAAGTCACGGAAGTCACTGGAAACGCCTGACATTCCATAAACACCCGACTTCTTGTTCAAAATCGTCATAATATCATCAATTGACTTATTTTCTTTATGTGCAATAAACTCCAAAATCGCCGGATCAAGGTCACCGCTTCTTGTCCCCATAATCAGCCCTTCTAACGGAGTAAGACCCATCGAAGTATCTACGGATTCACCGTTTTTGACTGCGGTAATGCTTGCGCCGTTGCCCAAATGGCAGACAATCACTTTAGAATTCTTTTCCTCAAGGCCTGTGATGTCAATTGCCCTCTTGGATACAAAACTGTGGCTGGTACCGTGGAAGCCATATCTTCTGATTTTATAGTTATCATAATACTCATGAGGAATACCATAGAGGTAAGCTTCCTTTGGCATAGTCTGGTGGAATGCGGTATCAAATACTGCTACCATCGGAACACCCGGCATAATGCTGCGGCACGCATTGATACCAATCAGATTTGCCGGATTGTGCAGAGGGGCAAGGTCGTTGCACTCTTCAATTGCCTTGATTACTTCATCCGTAATTACAACAGATGAAGCAAACTTTTCACCGCCATGCACAACTCTGTGGCCGATTGCATTGATTTCCTCCAAGGAAGAAATTACGCCATGCTGCTTATCTGTAAGAGCAGCAAGTACGCTCTGGATAGCTACTTCATGGTTTGGAAGCGGATCGTCAATCACTACTTTCTCACCGCCTGCCGGCGTATGGTTTAAACGCCCATCAATGCCGATTCGCTCGCAGAGGCCAACAGCAAGTGCCTGTTCGCTCTCAGAATCAATCAGCTGATATTTCAAAGAAGAACTTCCGCAGTTCACTACTAAAACTTTCATTTTTTCCTCCCATTCCGCCGCAAAAGCGGCACTTTAACCAGCAAGAATTTTAGGACGCGCAGCGCCGCAAATTCCGGAATTTATTTTGCCTGAGCCTGTACAGCCGTTATTGCCACAACGCCTACAATATCCTCTGCAGAACATCCTCTGGACAAGTCATTGACCGGAGCTGCAATTCCCTGCGTGATAGGTCCGTAAGCTTCTGCCTTTGCAAGCCTCTGCGCCAGCTTATAGCCAATGTTTCCTGCATCGAGGTCAGGGAAAATAAGCACGTTGGCATGGCCTGCAATCTCGCTGTTTGGAGCTTTAGAAGAACCAACAGACGGAACAATAGCAGCATCTAACTGAAGTTCACCGTCCAGTTTGATATGAGGGTACTGTTCCTTTGCAATTTTAGTTGCTTCAACTACTTTATCTACATCGGCGTGCTTTGCGCTGCCCATTGTGGAATGGGAAAGCATTGCAACCTTTGCTTCTTTTCCTACCAGCAGTTCAAAGCTCTTTGCGGAGCTCTCTGCAATTGCCGCAAGCTCTTCTGGATTCGGATTCTGCACAAGGCCGGAATCACCAAAGATAAAGGTGCCGTCCGCACCATATTCACAGTTCGGAACGACAATCACAAAGAAAGCAGACACTAACTTTGTGCCTGGTGCTGTCTTTAAAATCTGAAGACATGGGCGAAGCGTATTTGCCGTGGAATGGCATGCACCGGAAACAACGCCGTCTGCATCGCCCATCTTTACCATCATAACAGCAAATGTTGTATAATCTGTTGTAAGTGCTTCTCTTGCCTTCTCTGCGGTCATGCCCTTTGCCTGCCTCAGTTCAACAAGCTTGTCAATATAGCTCTGCAGCTTTTCGGTTGTGTGCGGATTGATTCTTTTTGCCCCGGAAATGTCAAGACCCTCCGCATTCTTTTCAATTTCCTCATCTGTACCAACTAAAATAATGTTTGCATTGCCTTCTTTAAGCGTGATGGCTGCTGCCTCCAGTGTCCTTCTGTCTTCTGTTTCAGGAAGGACAATTGTCTTTACATTCTGCCTTGCTCTTACTTTGATGTCATCAATAAAACCCATGACGATTCTCCTTTCACAAATATATCTAATATAAATTATAGTCCAAACTTTCCCTTTGTACAAGCCATGAAATTCATTTTTTAAAAAAGATTGGATATACAATGGAAATCTCCATATAATTGTGGTAAGATTTCAGTAAATACAACTTATTGGAGGCACCGCACATGAAAATTGCTGCAATCATAGCCGAATATAACCCATTCCACAATGGTCATCTCTATCTTACAGAACAGGTAAAAAAAGAAACCGGTGCAGATTATCTGATTGCTGTGATGAGCGGCGACTTTACGGAACGTGGAGTTCCTGCGTTCTGCGACAAATTCCTGCGAGCGAAAATGGCCGTGCTTGGCGGCGTGGATGCAGTATTTGAGCTTCCGGTTCTCTATGCCACTTCCAGCGCAGAGCGCTTTGCCCGCGGCGGCGTTTCTCTGCTTCAGGGTCTTTCCTGTATTGATACCATTGCATTTGGCAGTGAATGCGGCGACATCAAAATGCTTGAAGCTGCTGCTTCTTTCCTGCTTTCTGAACCGGAGAGCTATAAAAAAAGACTGCTCCGCTATCAAAAGCATGGGGCCTCCTATCCTCTTGCCCTTAGCATGGCTGCAGCGGCAGAAGCAAAAGAACATGGCTTTCCTCCCGATCTGCTAAGGACGCCAAACAATCTGCTTGGCGTAGAATATATCAAGGCACTGAAACGGCTTTCTGCTCCAATTTCTCCATATACAACAGCCCGCATTGGCGCAGGCTACCATGACACTACGCCTATTACAGACTCTGCCACAAAACGAACCTATGGCAGCGCAGGGGCGATACGCAAAGTTATTTCTGATGAAACCGGAAGCATTGCGTCTGCTGCGCCGCTGCTTCCTCCGGCAATCTACCGGGAAATTGCCTCTTCTTATGGTGTTTCCTGTCCGGTCACTGCGGATGATTTTTCTCTGCTGCTCTCTTACTGCCTGTCCTTGG
>CAJTZB010000069.1:0-8419 GCA_910583815.1 uncultured Lachnospiraceae bacterium | reverse complement strand
TCTGACTTCCTACTTAGATGTGTCCGAGGATCTCGCCAACCGCATTGCAGCATTTTCCTGTGAATTTTTACCGTTTACCGAGTTTGCCCACAAAATAAAGCACCGACAAATTACATTTGCTCGTGTCTGCCGTGCCCTGACCCATATCTTGCTGGCGATTCCGAAAGAACTATCCTCAATAAAAGCTGCCCCATACGCAAGGCTGCTTGCAATGAACCGAACAGCTTCTCCTTTGCTTCGTGAGCTGAAAAAACGCACAAAGCTCCCGATTATTACCAAGGCAGCGGATGCCAAACAAATACTTTCCAAAGAAAGCTTGAGATTGTTTTTGCTTGACAGTTCTTGTGCCGACCTCTACTCCAAAGTAGCAGCCACAAAATATCACTCCCGATATACCGAAGATGTACGCCGGCAGACAGAACTGATATAAAACACACGGCTCCCTCATACACTATACCAATCCGCTTACAGCGTACGAGGGCTGTACTATGAAACGTCTTCTTTTTGCCGTCCTATTGTTTGGAACAATGTGTTTGTTTCTGATTTTTCCCGATGCCTCTCTGCAGGGAGCAAAAACCGGGCTTTTGCTTTGGTTTGAACAAGTGCTCCCTTCTTTGCTTCCATTTTTTATATTAACAAAACTCCTCGTCCTGCTTGGCTTCCATCATGCGCTTGGAAAACTGCTCTATCCGCTGTTCCATCCATTGTTTTCGCTCAGTGCCTCCGGCTGCTTTGCGCTTGTTACCGGACTGCTTTCCGGACTGCCGCTTGGTGCCAAAACCGTTTCCGAACTTTATGCACAAAATGAAATCTCTAAAAAAGAGGCAGTTCTTCTGCTTGCCCTCTGCAGCAATCCAAGTCCCATGTTTTTAATCAGCTATGCCGCCATTTCTCAGCTGAAGCTGAAAGACAGCCCCTACCTTATTCTGTTATTTGTACTTGCTTCTGCCCTGCTCTGCCATATCTTCTGCAGGCTGCTTCCTATAGGTAATTCTTCTGCTCCACAAAAAAAAGCCACTCACCCTGCAGATACAAAAAGCACGGAATTTTCCTTTGCACTTCTTGATACCTGCATATTGAGCGGCTTTGAAGCCATGTCAAAAATTGGAGGTTACATTATTCTGTTTAATATTTATGCCGCAGTACTTCCTCTGCTGCTTCCATTTCCGGAACATTCTCTTGCCTGCCTGCTGCCTCTTTGCATGCTTGAGATGACAACCGGAATCGCTTCTGCCTGCCGCCTTCTTTCCAACGCAGATTTATCTTTTCTGCTTGTTATAGGATGCTGCTGCTTTGGCGGGCTGTCAGGGCTTGCTCAGACAAAAAGCGTATTGACAGATGATATTCTTTCTTTTGGCAAACTTCTGCTATTAAAGCTGGGCCACTGTGCCATCGGCATTGGGCTTGCCCTATTAATCAATATTGCGAAGGAAATCATCCCCATTTAAATCGTCATAGGCAGATTCCTCGTCATTTGTATAGTAGTCTTCCCGTTTATCCTGCAGCTCTGCTGCCTGCGGCGCAACGTCTTCACAAAGCTCCCTGCGGTTTTCACTCACAATTTCAAGGTTCTGCCGGATAGAATCAAGCAATGCCTCACTCTTAGTTCTTGTATCATCATATGCAATCGACATTACACGTTCCATCTCTGCAAGCATATCATTTGTATATGCCAACGCCCCAGTCCGAATCTGTTCTGCATCGCGGTTGACCGCCTGCATAATGCCGTCTGCCTCCTGCGTTGCCCTAGAAACCATTTCGTTGGCCTGCAGATATGCCTGACGCATAATTTCACTGTCATGCACAAGCGCTTCTGCCTGAAGCTTTGCGTCCGCAATAATTTTCTCTGCACGTTCCTGTGCATTGGCAATGATAGCATCGCGGTTGACCAACATTTTCTGGCAACGCTTTACTTCATCCGGCACTCTGAGACGCAGTTCATCTAACAAATCGTATAATTCGTCCTTTGGCACGATAACCTGCGATGTAGAAAAGCCCTTTGGTTTACAACTTTCTATATATTCATAAATATTGTCAATTAATTGCTCAATCTTGCTCGAACTCATGGCTGTTTCCTCCCTGCTTTTTTATAAATATCATCTACGATACATTCCGGAACAAACTGCCGTATGTCGCCGCCATAGGAAGCAATTTCCCTGACAATGCTGGAACTCACGTAAGAATACTCCACACTGGTTGTTAAAAATACGGTATCAATTGATGAATCCAGTTTATGGTTAGTCTGTGCAATCTGAAGCTCATATTCAAAATCCGTGACTGCACGAAGCCCTCTGACAAGCACGCTGGCATTCCGGCTCTTTGCAAACTCCACCAAAAGCCCATCATATGCCTCTACTGTAATGTTTGGGATGTTCTTTGTCACTCGTCTGATAAAGTCTACCCTCTCTTCCATAGAAAACAGTGGTTTTTTCGACGAATTGACAAGTACTCCAATCACCAGCTCGTCTACCAGCCTTGCAGCTCTGTCAATAATATCTAAATGTCCTCTTGTCACCGGATCAAAGCTTCCCGGATAAATCCCAATCCTCATGCAGCCTCACGCCCTACCCTGCCTCTATGCAGGTTCTTTCTGCTTTTTTTGTATAAAAATATGTTCATTGTTTTTGTAACACTTTTCACGGAAGATTTCAAGCCCAAACTTGTCCAAATAGGAAAAATCTGTTTTTAACGCAGCTTCCGCAATAATCCATGTATCCTCTTCTAACAGCTCAGAAGAAGCAAGCAGCGAAAGCACCTGCTGTTCCAAGCCCTGACGGTATGGCGGATCCATAAAAATAATATCAAATTTCTTATGCTCTGCCTTAAGCTGCTGGATTGCTCTTAGGACATCCATTGGAAGAACCCTTGCCTGCTCCGTAAATTTTGTTGTCTTTAAATTTTCCCGGATACATGCAAGTGCATCTGCCGCCTGCTCCACCAAAACAGCTTCTTTTGCGCCACGGCTCAACGCTTCTATTGCAATTGCCCCGCTTCCGCTGAACAAATCAAGAAAACGGCAGTCTGCAAGATACGGCTGCAATATATTGAATAAGGTTTCTTTTGTCCTGTCTGTTGTTGGACGTACTGCTAACCCTTCCACAGTTTTTAATAAAAGATGCCTTCTTGTTCCTGCAATTACTCTCATAACCCCACCTGCTAACTTCAAAAATTCTTAAACTCCCCCATCTATAAGTATATCGTATCTTCTAAGAAAATTCAACCATTTCTTCTCTTATAGCGTATACTCTTTTCTTTACTCAATGCCTTTTATCTAAAAAAAGCAAGGCAGAACACCGGTTCCGGTATTCCGCCCCACTTTTTTCATCTTACATTTGCTTTACCTTCAGGCTCTCTTCCTACTTGCCTGCCAAAGTCTCTTCCTGACGCTTAATCATCTGACGAACCATCTCGCCACCTACGCTGCCGTTCTGAGCGCTTGTTAAGTTGCCATTGTAACCGTTTGTCAGCGGCACGCCGATTTCACCGGCAATCTCCATCTTAAACTTATCCATTGCTTCTCTTGCTTCAGGAACTTCTACACGATTTTTACCTCTAGACATATTCAATACCTTCCCTTTCTTGTGTCCTGCCGAATGCAGGTCCATAAATTAGTTTGCATCAAAACCCGGTTATAATCCGCTGCCTTTTTCGCTTTTGGATTATCGTCCGTAGTTAAGTTACGCCAATAGTATCTACCGGAAAGTAAAAAATACGCTGGTATCTTTTGTCGGAAAATTTCCTTTTTGTGTTAATCTTTTAATGAAAGAACTCCATGTCCTTTTCCAAAGCTGACGATAATGCCAACAGCTCTCTTGTCTCTTCAGAAAGCAGGTTTAATGTCGCGTTGATTTCCTCCATTGAAGCATTGGTTTCTTCTGCATTTGCAGCATTTTCTTGCGAAATTGCCGACAGGTTCTGAATCACATCCATAACGCCGGCTCTTGCCTCGTCGCAGGAAGCCGTCTGTTCTGCGATTGCTTCCGCTTCCTGTCTGGAAGAATTCACGCCTTCTGTCACACGTTTGAATTTTCCTTTTGTCTGATTTAATTTTTCACGCTGTTCTTTTATAATCGCATCGACCTCGTCCATAATAGCCACTGTCTGCTCCGACTCTGCCAACAGCCGGTCAATGATTCTTCCAATTTCTACTGCAGAATTATTTGAATTTTCTGCAAGCTTCTGTATTTCCGCGGCAACAACTGCAAATCCTCTTCCGGCATCACCCGCTCTTGCTGCTTCAATGCTTGCATTTAAGGAAAGCAGATTTGTTTCGCTTGCAATGGATGTAATCAAGTCAACCGCTTTGCGTATTGCCTGAACGGAATCGTTTGTAGTATGTACCTGTTCTCCGATTTTACGAATTGCTTCTGTTGTTTTGTCATTTGACAGGCTGAGTTCTCCAATAATAACGGAAGATTCGTCATTTGCGTCTTTCATCTCCTGAGAAGTCCTCTCAAGTTTCTCCATGCTCGCCGCAATTTCTGTAATCATAGTCCCAATTGCCTCCACATTATTGGATGCTTTTTCCGTCTCCTCTGCCTGGCTCATGGCTCCCTTGCTGACATCCTCTACAGCGCGGCTGATTTCATCCGTAGAATCGCTTGTCTGCCGTGCCATTTCCTGCAGGGAATTCCCTTTGTTATAAAGCAGTTCTGAGGAATTCTTTACATTTGTTATAATCCGGTCCAGTTCCGACACAAGCACCTCAAGCTGCCTTGTCATAAAACCAATCTCGTCCTGTCTCTTTTTTGCCTTTTCATCCACCGAAATTTTTAAATTCCCTCTTCCAAGCTCATCAATGACATAGTCCGCTTTCTTGATAGCACCCGCCATATGCATCGAAAAATAGAGCGCAGCAAACAGCACAACAAACAGAACACCTGCTGATACACCTGCAATCATATAAATTTTCTGGAGGATAAAGGCATTAACTTCACCGCTTGGAAGACCGGCGAATACCATGCCAATTATTTCACCGTCCTGCTGCAGCGGCACATAATATCCATAGTATGGATTTCCATTAATCTCTATTTCAGAATCTGAATACTCTCCCCCATCCATAAGCACCGCCTGAACAACTTCTTCAGAAGCCTTTGTGCCAACCAGACGCACGCCAACCTCATTTTTTAAAGAAGTTGTCACACGCATATCCCCATAAAAAATCGTCACGTCATAATCTGTCAACAGCTTTATTTTATCCACAATGGTATAGTTTTCACTGACCGGAAGGTTTCCTTTTTTTAACAGATTGTTGGTCTCATTCATCACATACTTGCCAGGATCCGAAAATTCATAGATTTCCTGCAGCGAAATCGCCACACCACGCAGTCCCTGAAATGCTTCCTTCTGCATCCCGGTACGGATATTGAGGGCGGCAATCAGCGCTAAAATTATACTTAAAATTGCCGCCGGCAATACCGAAATCAACAGAAGCCTTGTTTTAATAGACATCTTAACCCCTTTTTCTTTCCCCATACTACCGTCTCCTTTTCATCCTTAGTTTTTGCCTATTTGAAGAATGATCACCCCTCCATTCTCAAACACTACTGTGCCAAGCGAACAAAGACCTGTTATGTTTACGCCGCCCTCTTCAGCATATTTGATATGCTCCTGTCCGCCAATATATACATATTGAACCTGATAAAAACCAAGCAGGTTTTTTACCTGTTCCAAATCCTCAGAAGTATAGATGGTCTTGACATCCTCCGCTCTCATTTTCACAAGGTCATAGCTATCTTTCCAAAGCCACTCATGTGTTTCCCATCCAATTACTGTCGGCAGCCCGGTCAGAACCGATACTCTTTGATAATAAGTATAGCTCGCTCCGTTTGCCTCCAACATAACCGGCCTTCCTTCAATATTTTCATTGATCCATGCAATCGCTTCCGCATCTGACGGTGACTCTTTTTGTACAAATGCAGCAGAATCAAGACCCTGAAAACGGCTTCTGTCTGTAATATCTCCAAACCAGGATTCTATTGAGGTTCCAAGATAGCCGACCGTACCAAGCAAAAGATACCCTGTCAAAAGCCCGCAGATACACGGAACTGCTTTTTTAGTAAGCAGAATAAATTTAGGAATCACATAGCCCATCATAATCCCAAACAGGATAAATGCCTGATAGGTCAGTTTAAACATCGTATTGGCACGCTTAAAATCACCGGAATAGATGTCCACGACATAGACCAGCTCCGGAAGCAGTACAAGCCCTGCCGCACAAAGCCCAATGGTAAGCACAAATAAATCTGAAAGTTCCAGTCCATTAATAAAACGGAACAAGGCAGGCTGTTCTTTTTCTTTGGATTTTTTTTCTATCTTTTGTCCGAATACCAAAAACAGTATATAGGAGATAAGCACAATTAACGGAAGTCCCCAAAGTACCGCAAACTGATAAAGCGGCGTATGGTTCAGACAGATGGCAATTCCACCCGCCATAGAATCAAATTTTATATTAAACGGAAGCGATACCAAAAGCATCAGTACTACAACGACTGCTGCATGGTACGCTGTCAAAAGCAACGATTCTTTCCGGAAACCTGTAATAATTGCATTGCTGAACAGAATAACAGCACCAGAAACAACAAAATAAATCGGAAAATCCCAATAATTCGTCATGTGGAACAGACCAATCAGAAATCCGACTGCAACGACTGACGGATGGAAAATTTCCCGAAGCCATGATAACTTCTCAATCTGCCCTCCTTCCTTTACTGCCTCCATGCGGCTTTTGCGGTAAAGCAGAAAGCCGAGCAAAATACTGACCACCGTCAAAACAAACATAATATTTGTCACATGTGCATGCAAGTCCCCAAGTACAAACGAATAAGACGGAAACTCATGAATCGTCTTGTCATTTGTCGGCGGATTATAGCCGATATAGCGCGTAGCATTCGGAAACCAGTAGGAATCTTTTTCCATCCCTATCATTTCCTGAATCGTCGGAACAACCTTGGCAAATATCGTATAATGCATATTTCCAGCAAAAGTCACTGCCATTCCACCAAGCAGGCCACTGATATGAGGAAGCGGCGCAGAAATTATGCCGCTGACCGGACGGTACTCTGACTTCTGCGCCTCTGCCCTTTTCCTGCGGTTTTTATTTTTCTCCCCTACGGCAAGTGTCGTCAGTTCATAGAGAAGCGAATAAACAAGCATGAAGCAAAAAGCAGCCAGCATCGCAAGTGCCAGGTTATGCCCATCATTTACCGTAACACCCGATACCTTGGTCAGAAATGTCGCAAAGTACTGCCCCATATAATAATAATTGAGGTTCGTACCAGAATACCAAAAATCTTCCGGCGGCATATAATCCGTACGCATCATGGACGTCATAAAGCCATAATCCATAAATTTCTCTGTACCATATGCCTCTGGCTTAAAGCATTTAATATAGCACGCAGCAAGAAACAGCATTAAAAACAGCAGTTCATAGAAAAGCGCCAAAGTAAGCTGTTTTCCTCCGTCCCTCGGGGATGGCGCACAGACATTCTTTTTCCAACAGGAAAGCGGCCCCTTTTCCCGAAGCAGAAACCAAAGCGCCAAATTGACAGCAGCAACGGTCACAACAACGGCCAAGCAGCTTATCCTTGTGAACTTCACCCAGTGCAGAGAAGAAAGCAGCCACATCAGCCAGCCAGGCAATGCAACGCCAATCACTTTTGAAAACAGAAATCCTCCATCGTGGAAACCGGAAAATAAAAGTCCCGCTACCGGATAGCACACAAGCCCAAGCGCTGCCAACGTTATCCACCAAAGAAATACTGCCTGAAATTCTTCGCCAAGCATATGGTTGCCTACTAAAAGCACTGCTAAGTACGCCACCAAAAACAAAAGCACTTGTATAATAGGAAAGGATTTACTTTTTTCCATACTGCACATCCCTATCCTTTCTAATTCTGAATAATCTTATTGATTGCCATAAAATCCTTGAGCGCCTGCTTCCCGATACGGAAAATCTTCTTCATGTTGATGGAGTTCACGCCGCCCTGCCTTGGACGGAACGTAATCGGGAGGTACTTTACCTTATATCCCTTCTTGATGAACAGCACCGACACGATAACATTGGACAGATTATAGCCCTCCGGTATCAGTACAATCTCTTTTTTAAGACTCTCCGCCTTCATCAGCCGGAATGGGGTGTTAGCATCCTGCACCTTCACATGGAAACAGAGCAGACAAACTGCCTTCAGCACCTTTGTGACAAAGACGCGGGAAAAACCGTCCTGCCTCCCCTTCCTGTGCCCGATAACCATATCATAACCTGCGCGCATCTCCCAGAACCCGGCAAACTCCTGCGGCAGCGTCTGCCCATCGGAATCGGTCTGGAAAATATAATCCGCACCGTTTTCGATGGCATACCGATAGCCAAACAGCACTGTCGCGCCATGTCCCCCAGTCTCCTTATGGAGCGGAAGAAGCT
>CAJTZB010000068.1 GCA_910583815.1 uncultured Lachnospiraceae bacterium | reverse complement strand
ATACTGTGTAATTACTACAGAAGAGCTGTTTTCCCTGCTTGATTCCGTCTCCCACCGCTCTTTGGGCATTATGAAAATTTCTCCCAAAGACCAAAATGGAACCCCATTATCTGACTACAAAGCTGCTATGCTTGCCTTGCCGGCAGGCCAGCCTTATCAGAAAGCATCCTCTGCCGTTTCTGTTGTTACAAAACTCGGCGGATTTAACCTGCTCACGCTGCTTGAACAGCCAAATTGGATCACTCTCTATGTACTTCTGCTCTTTGTTGGATTTGTGGCATTACTTAGCTATTGCATCCCACGTATCCGGCGTGTCCGCCTCTGGATTCGCATCCACGCCATCCACCGCAGAAAAAGAGGCTATACTGCCCGCCGCCGCAAAAAAAATTACTACCATAAAGCAAGCTGACCCAACATTTCTTATCTGCTGTTTTTCATAAACTCTTTTCCACATCTGCTGCAGCGAATGATAATCTTTCCTTTGCCCTTGGGAATCCGGATTTTCTGTTTGCAATTAGGGCAAGAATAAATATGATGTGTCTTTCTTTGATCGTGATATGATTTCTGTTTTGCAAAGAAGCCTTTGAATTTATTTACATAGCGATAATATGTACAGTTTTCCTGATAGCGTTTCTGCACATTTTTTGAAAAGATCCGAAAATACAGATAAACCATCAGCGCTACGCCAAGATAGTGCAGCACCGGAACAGGCAACCGCACAAACAGCGCCAGAATAAAGCAAAGCAGAGCCATCCAAAGCAGAAAATTTCCAAATCCGTCCATTCCATATCTTCCTTGCAGCAACTGCTGCAGGCGTTCTTTCCATCTCATACTCTCCTCCATTCCTGTGCCCTTTACAGCACGCGCCTTACGGCTCAATTTCCTATAATGATTAGAGTATCGGTTATGCCCCAAAGGGGCTTTTGACACCCTAATCCTATAATGTAAAAAAAGAACTCCACTCTGTGGAATTCTCAGATTGGAAGAACACCTCATACGCAGTGAGGTTTTCCTTTATTGTAAAAAATCACCGCAAGACGCATTCTTATAATATAAAAAGAGCGCGAGACGGGACTCGAACCCGCGGCCTCGACCTTGGCAAGGTCGCGCTCCACCAACTGAGCCACTCGCGCATTTCTTATGATGTCTGCTAGAGACAAGAGATATAATACACCAAAATATAGATAATGTCAAGCATATTTTTTGGTTTTTATCATTTCTTTTAGAGAAGCCAAAAACTGCTGCAAAACACGCTTCTCACAAGCCAAAATACCCTGCAGCAAGAAAATATTTTCTGCCGCAGGGTATTTTCAGAGCATTTTATTTCTGTTTGTTTTAAGCACTACATCAAAGTATCATACATAGACTGTGTGTTTACTTTGGTATAGTCTCCGTCCGGCTTATAAGCCGATGCTGTGTTGGACTGTTTCTCGCTTGCCGAACTGGTAATCTGTGTTGCTTTGTATGCAAGCTTTGAAATCAGGGAATTGCTTCCGGAGAACAGTGTTGTTTTAGTGGACATTCCTGCTTCTTTCCACTTTTCTTCATCCAATGTCAGCTTATTGTCCTTGCCAATAGTAATGCCGACATCTGACAAAAGTCCTGCACTCTTCTTGACAATGTTCGTCATCCAAGCCGCATTACGCAGCACGCCTCTTCTGTCTACATCATCTGCTGTGTCTACAACAGAATTGTATGCAGAGACAAACTCCTTCAGCTTTTTAATGGCATCTTCATCAGAGGCTGTGGACAAATCCAGCTTCTTTAAGTCCTCTGCAGCACTCTTCAACGAACTTGCATTGCCTGCAACGAGCTGCAGGTTTGTGTTCTCCTTCTTGTCTGCTTCCTTGGTGTCTTCCGAAGCAACCTTCTTATAATAAGCAGAAAGCAGCTTTTTATAAGAACCGCTACGAATCGAAGAAAAATCCGTCGCGAGACCTGCCAGTCCATTGCTGGAAGAATCATTCGTCTTAGGCAAGGAAGAAAACAATGATGTGTAATCCATAGAAGTATTAATCGTATTGCTCATTTCCGACTCCTTTCTGCATATGATGTTTCCTGATAATGGAGAATATGCGTCTGTTCATGTTACCATGAATTTCTATGTATATTTTACTACACTTTACTGCATCCTGCAACTGGATTTTCAAATTTTCTTCTTTTTCAGGTGTTTCGACACCGCAAAATCTGCATACTCCTGCGGAATCAGATTTCCCATGACCATCTGCGCCAGATAGTAATGGAAGGTATCTTCGGAAATATCTGCATGGGCAAGCGATGTAAGGGTCTCTCTTACTTTCTTGTCATAATCCGAAGCAGAAAGAACCGCATCGCGGTATAAAACCCGGTCAATATAGATTTTACGGAAATATGGGCTGTAATCATCCGAATTTACCTTATCATCCTCTATATAAAATTCTCTTGAAAGGATTTTCAGCATATTCTGCACCGAGGCCGCGGTACACCAGATTCCTTCCGCCAAAGAATAGCAGTTCTTTTTGTATTCCATATAAGTGCCGACTTCTTTGCGGTAATAATTTGGCAGATATGGCGTGAACACCCTGCTGACCAGCGATTTCTCCTGCATCGCAGGATATTCCGTGGACGGCTTTGCAGGAACGCCACGGCGGATATGGATGCCATCCACCTCCGAAATCGGATGCTTGACCATTCTCGCTTCCTCTTCCAATAAAAGAAAGTATAAGAACTCATTATCTTTCCAGAGATAAGCAGGGCACTGGCTGATACGCTCTGTCTGGCAATAGTCAATCATAATCGGCACATGCTCCCGCTTCACCTTATAAGCAATGAACACTTTTTTCATCTGCTTTTCATCATACTGCTGCAAAGACTTGACCGGCTGCTGCTCCTCTTCTTTCTGCTCTTTCTCCTTTTGCTTTTTTTCGGAAGATACCCATTCCAAAGCTCCGTGATCCTCTTCTTCCGGATCCTCTTTTTCATTCTCCTTTTTCTGCTTCTTTTCTTCCCGCTTCCTTACAGACTCTGCTTTTCTTCTTTCTGCCCTTTGCTTTTCTTCCTGTTCCTGCATTGACATCTTGGAAAAGTTTGTTTTTGCAAGGATAAAAACATCCGTAAAAAACATAGTGGCGGCAAGTACGCCAAGCACTGCATTGCTGAAAATAAGCGCAAACATCCCAAGAAAGACTGAAATCACTCCTAAAATAATCAAAAAGTACAGCAGCCTCTTTGTTTTCTTATTTCCATAACGTAACGTGTTTCCAATGCTCCCCGCCATAAGCTTCTCCTATGTCATATCAATTATCTAAATCATACAACACAATGCTCCCTGCTGCAAGAGATTCCTGTACTAAAATGGTTCTTTGATTGGAAGAACCTTTAAACCGCAGCGAAAGGCTCTTTAGCTCTTCTATAAACCTGCCGTCTACAAGGACTTCCAAATAAGACAGCAGCTCTTTTGTTTCCGGAATCTCAGAAAGCATCCTTCCCAAAATATCCCGCTCAAAGTCATATCCGGAAAACATCCAGACCGATTTTTCCGGATATGACTGTTTTACGCGGCGCAAAAGCGCCAGCACCGATGGCTGGTTCTGAGGTTCCATTGGTTCTCCCCCAAGCAGCGTAAGCCCTTTTATGTAGGAAGGTTCCATATAAGCCAGAACTTTTTCTATTGTTTGTTCCGTAAATGGCATACCATAGCCAAAATCCCATGCCTCCTTGTTAAAGCATCCTTTGCAATGATGCGTACAGCCGCTCACAAACAAAGAAATGCGAATTCCCGGACCGTTCGCAACGTCATATTGCTTTATATCTGCATAATTCATAAGAATCCTCCATCACAAAGGGCATCGCCGGCATACGGAAACTGCCAAATCAGATATGCAGCACTCTCGCATTGATTTCCTTTGTCTTTCCGACATTCCAGAAGTTCTCTCCCAGATAGCCGCATGTCCGGCGTGTCACATTCATTTTAGCGTGGTCCTTATTGCCGCATTGTGGACATTCCCACTCCAGGTTTTCATTGACCTTGATCTCTCCGTCATAGCCACAGACCTGACAATAGTCTGATTTCGTATTGAACTCCGCATACTGTATGTTATCGTAGATATACTTTACAAGTTCCTCTAACGCCTCCAAATTATGACGCATATTTGGAATTTCTACATAGGAGATTGCACCGCCGGAAGAAATCACCTGAAACTGCGCTTCAAAATCAAATTTATGAAACGCATCAATTTTCTCCCGCACATCCACATGATAGGAATTGGTATAATAACCTTTGTCTGTCACATCCTTAATGGTGCCAAAGCGCTGCTTGTCAATCCTCGCAAAACGATAACAGAGCGACTCTGCAGGTGTCCCATACAGGCCAAAGGCAATCCCGGTGGCTTCTTTCCATGTATCGGTTGCCATGCGCAGACGCTTCATCAGTTTCATTGCAAATTCCCTGCCCTCTCCTTCTGTATGGCTGACTCCGGTCATTAACTTTGTCACTTCATACAGACCGATATAGCCAAGTGAAATCGTCGAATAGCCTCCATGCAGCAGCTTGTCAATTTTTTCACCTTTCTTTAAGCGAGCAATGGCCCCATACTGCCAGTGAATCGGGCTGACATCCGAAAGCGTCCCTTCCAGCGCATGATGTCTGCACATCAGTGCTTCAAAGCAGAGCGCAAGCCTCTCTTCCAGCAGCTGCCAGAAATATTCCATATCCCCATCTGCAATAATGCCAATCTGAGGAAGGTTTAAGGAAACAACACCCTGATTGAAACGCCCTTCAAACTTATAGTTTCCATTTTCATCCTTCCAAGGCGTTAAAAAGCTGCGGCAGCCCATGCAGCTGAATACATTGCCTTCATAATTCTCACGCATTTTTTTTGCTGATATGTAATCCGGATACATCCGCTTTGCAGAACAGCGAACTGCAAGCCGTGTAATATAGTCATATTTGCCGCCTCTTAAGCAGTTGTGCTCGTCCAGCACATAAATCAGCTTTGGAAACGCAGGCGTCACATAAACACCTTTCTCGTTCTTGATTCCTTCCAGCCTCTGACGCAGAATTTCCTCTACAATCATCGCATTCTCTTCCAGATATTCATCGTCCTTGTCCAAATTGAGGAACAGCGTCACAAACGGAGACTGCCCATTTGTCGTCATCAATGTATTAATCTGATACTGGATTGTCTGCACACCGGAACGAAGCTCATCCTGCAGACGATCCTCCACCAACTGCGCAATAACTTCTTCCTCTACATTTCCCTGAAACTTTTCTTCATATCTTTTGCGGTACTTTTCCCTGCTAAGCCGCAGATATTTTCCAAGATGGCGTACATCTACTGATTGCCCGCCATACTGGCTGCTTGCCACTGCCGCAATAATCTGCGTAACAATCGTGCATGCCACCTGAAAGCTCTTTGGGCTCTCAATCAGCTTTGCATTCATCACCGTTCCATTGTCCAGCATGTCCCCGATATTGATAAGGCAGCAATTAAAAATGGACTGAACAAAATAGTCCGCATCATGGAAATGCAGCACGCCTTCTTCGTGAGCTTCGGAAATTTTCTCCGGAAGCAGCAGCCTCTTTGTCAGGTCTTTAGAGACCTCTCCTGCAATTAAGTCACGCTGCGTAGAAGCAATAATCGCATTTTTGTTGGAATTTTCTTCCATCACGTCCTTGTTGCTGTTCCGTATCAGGCTCATAATCGAATCGTCCGTCGTATTGGCCTTGCGGACCAGCTCTCTGGTATAACGGTAGATAATATAATTCTTTGCAAGCGTATACTTTCCGTCCTCCATCAGCTTCATTTCAATAATATCCTGAATTTCTTCTACCTGCAGCTCATGTCGGTTCATTGCCTCAATGCTCATGACAATCTGCTCTATGCGTGATTCCTCAACACGTTCCTCGCGGTCTACCCCTGCATTTGCCTTGCGAATCGCAACCAAAATCTTATTTCTGTCGTAATCAACAATTCTTCCGTCTCTCTTTACTACGTTCATAAACAGCACCCTTTCTTTATTTCAGCATCTGATATGCCATTGCTATTATAGCTCATTCCTAGAGCGATGTCCATATATAGATTCTTTTTTTGTTATTTTTTTCATAAGGCACAATATCTAGTGTCTAAAGAAATGCTGAGAAAATCAGCGGTTCCTGTTGTAAAGTTAGGGTGTTAAAAGCCCTTCGGGGCATAACCGACACAAATATGTGTGTTTGCAAGCAAGCTTGCAGCAACACACATTTTGTTCGGTTAGTGCGGAGCATCCTTTTAACACTCTAACTCAAATTTCTGCCCTGCATCCTAAAACTCAAATTCCAAAAAGAAATAATTTTTTTACTAAAAATGAGGAAATCAGACAAACCATATCACATACTATAAACTGTAATCAACATCTTGGAGGTTTCCAAATGGGCTTCTTATCTAACTGTGGCGGCGGAAATAGCTGCTGGATCATCATTCTTCTTTTACTTTGCTGCTGTGGCTGCGGTAACGGCAATGGCAGCGGCGTAGGCGGTGGCAATACCTGTGACTGCAACTGCAATTGCAACTGCAACTGTGGTGGCGGTGTACTTGGTGGCACAGACTCCGGCTGCATCTGGATTATCGTTCTTCTGCTGATCTTCTGTGGCAGCGGCAGCGGCGTTCTTGGTGGCGGTAGCTGCAACTGCAGCTGCAACTGCAACAATAACTGCACTCCTTGCTGCTAATCAGCAATAGAAAACAAAAACGGGCGTGGGTAACACCACGCCTGTTTTGCTTGCATAACTATCAGAAATTCGCTATACTAAACAGCAGAAAGCAAAAACATCAGCACCGGCCCGGACAGTGCACAGCTAGATTTCAGGACGCACTGCGACCTGAAATTTGTCTAAGGAGAACGTGTACTGGAAGGGCAGGTGCGGAACTATTAAAAGGAGGTCTCTTTATGCCAGGCTCTGCCTTCGGAACACTGTTCCGCGTTACGACATTCGGAGAATCACATGGTCTTGGGCTGGGTGCTGTAGTGGACGGCTGTCCTTCTGGAATCCAAATCTCTGAAGACGTCATTCAGCAGTATCTTGACTTGCGAAAACCGGGACAGACCAAATATTCCACTCCTCGCAAAGAAGCAGACAGCATCCGCATTCTGTCCGGTGTATTTGAAGGAAAAACGACCGGAACTCCGATTCTTCTTCTTGCACAAAACGAAACGCAGCGTTCTTCCGACTATTCTGAACTAGCATTATGCTACCGTCCGGGACATGCTGACTATACCTTTGATAAAAAATACGGCTTCCGGGATTATCGCGGCGGCGGACGGTCGTCCGGACGCGAAACACTTGGACGCGTTGCTGCTGGCGCCATTGCTGCAGAATTTTTAAAAACCCTTGGCATCGAACTCTGTGCCTACACCAAAACAATCGGTTCCGTCTGCTGCCAGACAGACGATTATCATACTCTCCTGCTCGCAGAGAATGCTTCTTTGAGTCAGCCATTGCTTGACCGCATTTCCGCAGAAGGCCTGCAGGCACTCCGTGCCAAAAAGCTTGGCAGCCCTCTGTTTATGCCGGACCATGCTGCAAGCCGTCTGGCCGAGGACAAGCTTTCTGAAGCCATGATGCAGAAAAACTCTATGGGAGGCATCATTGAATGTATTATTTCCGGACTTCCGGCAGGCATTGGCGAACCGGTCTTTGACAAGCTTGACGCAAAACTTGCACAGGCAATCTGCTCTGTCGGGGCAGTAAAAGGCTTTGAACTTGGTTCCGGCTTTGCTGCTGCCGCATCAAACGGTGCAGAAAACAATGATAACTTTACGTCCGCAGATGGGCAGATCCGCAAACTGACAAACCATGCCGGAGGAATACTTGGCGGCATCAGCGACGGAAGCGACCTTGTGTTCCGGGCTGCTTTTAAGCCAACCCCTTCCATCTTTTCCGAGCAGCAAACCGTAACGCAGGACGGTACTCCTCTTACGCTTCAGGTCAAAGGCCGTCACGACCCGATTATTGTGCCGCGCGCAGTAGCTGTCATAGAAGCAATGGCAGCAATTACGATTGCAGACGCCCTGCTTGTCAATATGGGAACCAGACTGGAACACATTCAGAAATTCTACGAAACAAAAGAGAGAATCGGGAGTCTTTATGAACATCAAAAATGATTACTTTGCATCCCCATCGTATGTAAAACCACTTGGGCGGACTTATTTTCATAACAACAGGCTGTTCTGTGCTCTCTCCGGCACAGGTGCGGAATTCTCTTTTTCAGGGACAAGCTGTCTTATCACCATTGCAGGAGACAGCAACAGTGCGAACCCTCTGTTTGCCAACAGCCATGCCAGAATCGCAATTTATGTCAACGAAAACCGCGTCATAGACGACTTAATCAACCAGCCCTCCAAAACATACTGCGTTTTGGAGAGCGAAGTCAAAACAGATGCAGTTATTTCTATTGTAAAGCTTTCTGAATCGCCAATGTCCACGATTTCAATTGACCGGATTACCGTGACAGGCTCTGTCCCGCAGCCAACCAAGGAAAAAGAGCGGCTGATTGAATTTATTGGCGATTCCATCACCTGCGGATATGGCATAGACGATCCTGTGCCAGAGCATTCCTTTGCAACAAAAACCGAAGATGTCACCAAATCTTATGCTTATCAGGCTGCACAATCACTAAATGCCGACTATAGCATTGTTTCATTCAGTGGGTATGGTATTATCTCCGGATTTACAGGAAATGACAGCAAACTTACCGACCAGCTCGTTCCGCCTCTTTATACAAAACTTGGCTACTCTTGGAGCCAAAACCGCGACTTTGTCCCATCTGATATCAAGTGGGATTTCACAAAGCGCCAGCCGGACGCCATCGTTATAAACCTTGGCACAAACGATGACAGCTACACAAAGGACATTGTCAGCCGCCAGGAGGAATATGCTGCCGAATACGTAAACTTTTTAAAGCTGCTCCGCGCGTGCAACCCAAATGCACTGCTGCTTTGCACACTTGGCATTATGGGCGACCGCCTGTTTCCTTTTATTCAAAAAGCAGCCGCCGTTTATCAGTCGGAAACCGGTGACGCCAACCTCCGCACAATGAAGTTTGATGTTCAGGATGCCTCTGACGGTTATTCCTCCAATTTCCATCCCTCTGCAATTACACATGGCAAAGCAGCAAACAAACTGTCCGATGAGTTCAAAAAATTTCAGTTTTTCAGCCAATAGGAAAACGAATGCTCTCCTTTATTTACAAACACTTCTACCGCTTTTTCGTCCCACAGCACATCCAGTACTTCTCCGTCTTTCCCTTGATAGGAGGCAAGCAGGCTCTGCGCCTCCTTCACCGGAAAACAGCAGACTTTCCCATCTTTTAAGGAAAGTTCTCTCGGAATACTGAGCGCCCCTGCAAAGTCTGCCGTCTGATCCGGCACCATCTTCCAGTCATACAGCCATCCAATCAGTATCCGGCGGCCGTCTTTTGCTCCGAACGTCTGCGCCGCATAAAACTGAGGGCCTGCTTCCGGCGTGCTGTACACTTTTGGGAAAAACTTCTTTCCGTCAAAATCTCCGGTAATAAACTGCGTGGCATACGTAGGAAAACCGATTTTACTGTACATTAGGACATAGGTATCGCCCATCTGAAAGAAATCCGGACATTCTACTGCATCATAATAATCCTCACTCTCATACAATACTCCGATATAATCCCATTCATAAAGCGATTCTGAGCGGTATAAAAGAACGCGTCCCCTGCCTTCAAAGCTGGAACCGACAACCATATAATAGACACCGTCTATCAAACTGACCTTAGGATCACGGAAATCTGCACTTCCGTCTGCCGGAACTTGTGCAATCACCGGATTCCCCTTGTACTTTTCAAAATGTATTCCATCTTCGCTGACTGCCACCGACTGGGTCTGCCCAAGGCGCTTTGACACTGAGGTATAGAACAGATAGAGTTTTCCGTCCTTTTCTATCGCGCTTCCTGAAAAACAGCCGCCACCATCTTCATACTCTTCCTCCGGTTTCAGTGCAACCGGAAGTTCCTCCCAATGAACCAAATCCTTGCTAACAGCATGTCCCCAATGCATCGGCCCCCACTTTATATCATAAGGATTATGCTGAAAAAAAGCATGGTACTGCCCCTGAAACTCGATGAGACCATTCGGGTCATTCATCCAACCTTTTTTTGGCTCAAAATGATACAAAAAGCGCTTCATCTTTTTTCTCCATTCCAAAGTTGTTATATTTTAAAAATTTTCTAAAATATCCCTGTAAGAAATATCTCCAAACCAATCAAGATTAAAATAACACCACCAAAAACAGATGCCTTTCCAGACATTTTTGTGCCAAACTTCTTTCCGATTGCAAGCCCTGCGGCACAAATAAAGAAAGTCACTGCCGCAATAATAGCAGCACAGAGAACTGCCATGCCGATGCCATATTCGGAAATTGTAAATCCAACAGAAAGCGCATCTATGGAGGTCGCTATCCCTTGCATAAGAAGCGCTACAAGCCCGGTTTTTAATGTTTCCTCTTCTTCTTTTCTTTTCTGAAGCCCATCAAGCAGCATCTCAACACCAATAAAGCCAAGCAGCACCAGAGCAATCCAAGGAATAAATTTTTCAAAAGCCTGGAACCGTTTTAATATCGTATGTACACAAAGCCAGCCAAGCAGCGGCATAATCGCCTGAAACAATGCAAAAATGCCTGCCACCCCAAACATTTTCTTTTTTCTCATACGTGGTTCATTCAGCCCATTCGCAAGCGACACAGAAAATGCATCCATTGCAAGCCCTGTGCCAAGCAAGGTGCTGTAAAAGAAAAACTCGAAGCTAAGGCTCACTTTCCTTCCTCCAATTCCCTTTCATGCGCTTTAAAAAAATCATAATAAGCCCGCACATTCTCAAGCTTTGTCCACTGTCTGACAGAAGTCTTTTCCGCATCCATATCATATATTTTTGCATCCTTTAGTGCAAGGAAAAACGGCGAATGTGTGGCAATCACAAGCTGGCAGCCAAAAAAACGAACCGAATCTTCCAAAAAACCTACCAGTTCCTGCTGTTTCTTCGGAGACAGACTGTTTTCCGGCTCATCCAGTAAATAGAGAGCATTTTCTTTGATTTTGTTTGTAAAGTAAAGCCACGCGCTTTCTCCATTGGAACGTTCTTTTACATTCTCTGCCAAGTTGCCCCTGACATACTTTGACTGCGTTTTTCTGCGTGCCGCAGTCACTTTTTTGAGCTGCTCATAATCTTCCAGCGATTTCATCTGAAAACGCGAATACTTCATTTCCTTATATTCCTCAAAAAGCTCTTCTCTCTTTTGGTCAATTCCCTGATTGATACTACGCAGGTTTAACATAAAATCAAACACATCATCACTTGTAATAATCCTGCTCTCCTCAGAAGGAAGCCGCTCTGTCACATAGCTGCACAAAGCAGTATAATCTTCAAAAAAAGCAGAGCGGTTATACAAAGTGTCCCTCTCTAAGCCAAGCTTTTCTGCCATAACATTGAGCGCTGTTGTTTTGCCCGACCCATTTCCACCATATAAAATGGTAATCGGTTCAAAATTCAGTACAGAAAGCTGGTGTGCTGAGAGAACTTTAAACGGATAATACGTATCATAACAGGTTCTCTCCTGCTTAAAGATAAAATCCATTTCCCGCTCTTCATCTGGAAATTCAAACTGTGACAAGTATAGCATATTTTACAACTCCTTCAGCATCTGTGCCGGATTCTCTGCAGCCTTTACATTTCCAAACGCTTTGCGAA
>CAJTZB010000067.1:2864-11744 GCA_910583815.1 uncultured Lachnospiraceae bacterium | reverse complement strand
AGCGTCTTCCGGAATTAGAAAAACAGCTGGAAAAAGAAAGGGCAGCAACAGAAATGCTGCAGGACGCCAGGCAAGGTATCGATTTTGAACTGCAAGGCATGGAGGGTGAAATTAAAAAACTGACTTTATCGCTTGAAGCAAAAAGCGAGGCGGAGGCAGAACAGCAGCTTGCCGGGCTTTTGGCGGTACAGGAGCAGAAAAAGCGGGAAATCGCAGAGGCAGAGGCCGCTTATTCCGGATGGGATGAAGTCAAAGAGAATGAAGCGGCAGTACTTGAACAGCTGATTGGACAAAAGGCTGCACGGGCAAGAAAAGAGCAGAGCGCGGAAGAAGCCTATTTTGCTGCACTGAAGGCAGCAGGTTTTAGCAGTGAAGCAGAATATGAAAGGGCAGTGCTTGACGAGACACAGATGGAAGAACTGGAACAAAAGGCGCTTGCATGGGAAACGCAGATGCTAAAGAGAAAGGAACGCATCTGTTGTTTAAAACAGGAGACGGCGCAAGGAAGTTTTAGGGACATAGGATTTCTGCAAAAAAGGATAGGGGAACTGGAAGAAAGAAAAGCAAGGTTAGACGACAGGCTTTTCATCCTTGGCAATCGTATAGAAACAAATGAAAAAATCAGGCAGCGTGCAGAAGGACAGATAAAAATCAGGAAGCAGCTGCAAAAGGAGGTGCTTGGACAATGATAATCAGAGACTTTTCATTAAATGAAGTAGAGGTGACAGAACCGTATCTGCAGAATGCGTTCCATCTGGAGCAGGAATATCTGCTGAAGCTGGATGCGGACCGGCTGTTGGCAGGCTTTTATGAGATTGCAGGAAAGCGTGCGAAGGCAGAGCGTTATCCGGGCGGCTGGGAGGATGCAGATATTGCAGGCCATACAATGGGCCATTATATGACTGCACTGGCACAGGCTTATGTGCAGTCGGGGCAGCAGGTATTTTATGACAGGCTGAATTATCTGTTAGCTGAGCTTTCCGGCTGTCAGGCGGAATCAGGGTATCTGTCAGCATTTCCGGAAGCGTTATTTGACCATCTGGAAGAGGGAAAACAGGCATGGGTACCGTGGTATACAATGCATAAAATACTGGCAGGGCTGATTCGTGTCTATCAACTTGCCGCACTTCCTACCGCGCTTACAATGGCAGTGCGTTTAGGCACATGGGTGGCAGAGCGTGTCAACCGCTGGGATGAAGAAAAAAAGACAATGGTGCTTGCAACCGAATACGGTGGCATGAACGACTGTCTGTATGAACTGTATAAAGAAACCGGAAAAATCGAATTTATGCTTGCAGCAGAAAAATTTGATGAGATGCCGTTGTTCCAAGAGATACATGACGGCAGGGATGTGCTTATGGGAAAGCACGCAAATACGACAATTCCTAAATTTCTTGGAGCATTGAACCGCTATCTGACAGTTGGAGAAGACCAGAAATTTTATCTGGAAGCAGCGGAACGCTTCTTTGATATTGTTGTAAAAAACCACACTTATGTGACCGGAGGCAACAGCGAATGGGAACATTTCGGGGAACCGAAGATGCTTACCGGGGCGCGTACAAACTGCAATTGCGAAACATGCAATACATATAATATGCTGAAACTGGCAAGAGGCCTGTTTCAAGTGACAGGAGACAAAAAATATCTGGATTTCTATGAAGGAACTTATTGGAATGCGATTGTTTCTTCGCAGAATCCGAAAACCGGTATGTCAATGTATTTTCAGCCGATGGCGACCGGCTATTTTAAAGTATTCAGCCGTCCGTTTGATAATTTCTGGTGCTGTACTGGAACCGGAATGGAAAATTTCACGAAGCTGAATGACAGTATTTATTATAAGCGTGATGATGTGCTTTATGTTGCAATGTATATTTCCTCTGTCTTAAAGGATGAACTACAGGGGCTGGATGTCATTATGGAGACATCTCTTCCAAAGAAACCGACGGTGCGGATTGTTGTACGGAAGGAATCAGAGGGGACATGCAGGCTTGCTTTTCGGATTCCGGAGTGGAATGCATCTCCGGTTACGGTGCGGCAGAAAGAGACGTTTTTAAATGGACCGGAAGAGGACGGATTCCTATATATTACAGTGAAAAAGGGAATGACAGAACTTGAACTGACTTTTTCGCCGACCATCCGTATCCATCCGCTGCCGGACAATCCCAATATTGTGGCGTTTACCTATGGTCCTCTTGTCCTTAGTGCGGGGCTTGGAAAGGAAGCAATGGATACTTCCTGCACCGGTGTGAATGTGACGGTACCAACAAAAGAAATTAAAATAAAAGATTATCTGGAAATCAGAGAAGGTACGGTTGCTGAGTGGAAGGAAAATCCGGAGAAGGCGCTTATCAGAAAAGGGGAAGAGCTGCGGTTTGTGCTGAAAGGCACGGACGAGGATGAGAATCTTATATTTACGCCGCATTATGCACGATATGAAGAACGTTATGGGATTTATTGGGAATTACTTCCGAAGGTAGAAATGAAACATGTGGCTGAGACCGTGCAAAAGGAAGCAACTGCTGCTGCGGAGGAAGAAAACAGAGCAAGTAAACAGCATAATGCAGAAGTACTACAGGAGGATAATTTGTCAGAGAAAGAAGAAAACAATAAAAAAGCAAAGAAAAACAAGGGCGGAAGAGGCGGATGGATAGCAGCGGTTGTGATTTTGCTGCTTATTACGGTATTTTTTGCAACAATGGCATTTTCGGAGGCATTTAAGGATAAGGTGGTAGAAACGATCCTTGTGTGGACGGGAAATGAACAGCAGGAAGGTACAGAGGGAACAGAGCCGACCAAACAGCCGACGGTATCTCCTGCGCCGGAGGCAAAAAAACATATTGAAAATCTGGCATATGTACTGGCTTCCTGCGATACGGATTCTTTGCATGGATTCCGTCCAATGGCAGAACTGATAGACGGCAAGGAGTATCTTACCTTTGACAATGGAACCTATCGCATTTCTTACAAAAACGACTATATGGCAAATACTGAAGAACCGGAGTGTGAAGTTATAGTATCAAACGGAACAGTGACAAAGCGCTTTTTGTGGGCATATGCCATCCGTGAAGGGAGCCTGCAGGAGCTTTGTCCAAGTATTGGAGACTATTGTAAGAACGGCAGGGAACAGCTTGCATTTTCCTTCTATGAAAACCAGGCGGCAAACTCCAACAGCCTCCATATTGTGGCTGGCATTTCATTAGAAGAATATTATGTCATTTCTCCGTCGCAGGTATTTGAGGAACTTATTTCCACAGAATCTTTCTTGGATGCGGGCCATGCGGTAATTGCACATCTTTCTGTAGGAACAAGGTCGTATTACGTATCTCTTCCGTACATGGAAACCGAACAGGCAAGGCAGACTTATGCGATGATTCGCAATGCCCATCTGACCTATGATGTAGGAGAGAATGATATTACGCTGACCAGTTATGTAGCACTTGGCGAGGGGAACTATGTCGGCCGTATCCGCGGAAAAATGACGTATTCTTCAAGGGATATGTTCCAACTGTCTTCTCCGTCGTTTTATCTGTTTGCAGAAGACGATTTCTGCGATATGGATTCTATGGGAATTGCAGTGCCGGTTTCAGAGCAGGAGCTGTTTAAGGCAAGGATTCCGGTAACAGGGGATAACGGTGAGCGGCTGCTTGTGGCAGTGCGTGAAGATATGGAACTGCACAACTACAAATCCGAGAATTTCCGCAAAGAGAAAAATGGGACGCTCGCTTACTATGAGAATAACCAAAAGAAAACACTGACCGGCATTGACGTTTCTAAGTGGCAGGGGGACATCAAATGGGAAAAGGTCAAGGCAGCAGGCGTAGACTATGCAATGATAAGGCTTGGCTACCGCGGAACAGGAGAGGCAGGAAACTGTGCGCTTGACCCATATTATAAGCAAAATATTGAGGGGGCGCTTTCTGCCGGGCTTCAGGTTGGTGTTTATTATTTCACGCAGGCAGTTACAGTAGAAGAAGCTATAGAAGAAGCAAATATTGTGATTGAAAATCTGCGGGGCTATGATATTACATTTCCGGTTGTATATGATACAGAACAGGCATCGGACGCTCGTGCGAACAAGATGCCGAATTCAGTACGGACGGCTTGTGCAAAGGCATTCTGCGACACCATCTTGGCAGCAGGCTATACGCCGGTTATTTATGCAGGGACAAACTGGAGCATTCTGAATTTAAATATGGAAGAACTGCAGGGATATGATTTCTGGTACGCATATTATGGAAGTGACCTGTATTTCCCATATCAGTTTACAATGTGGCAGTATACACAAAGCGGACGCATCGACGGTGTTGCAGGTGATGTGGACCTGAATGTGAGCTTTATTGATTACTCTACACGCTAGCAGTGCAGGAATCAGCCATTAAGATTTTGAAAGGAGCGGCGCTTCTAATATGAGATATTTTGTAGAAGAATTCGGTGCGAAGGGTGATGGCAGCACCAATGACCGGATTGCGATTCAGGCGGCGATTGACGCCTGTGCAGAGCAGGGCGGAGGCACTGTCGTGCTTTCGGGAGGAAAGACATATATCAGTGGATACCTGCTTTTAAAATCCAATGTGGAATTCCATTTGGAGAATGGTGCGGTGTTAAAGGGAACTGCGGATTTGAGCGATTATTATCCGCTTGCAAACGGTGGCGTGATTCATGCGCATGAGTCCGGGCTGCCGTCTTATTTAAACAGCGAATATGCAGGAAGGCCGTTCCATGCGTTTATTTATGCAAAATCGGCTGAAAACATTGTAATTTCTGGACATGGGACGATTGATGGAAGTGAAGAAATTTTTTATGGGACAGACGTAGGCTATCATATTGAGGGCAGCTATTATCCAAGGATTCCGCTTGTACTGTTAGAAGATGTGAAGCATCTGACCGTAAAGGAGGTAACGCTTGCAAGATGTGCATTCTGGACGCTTCATATGGTTGGCTGTGAGGATGTTTTAGTAGACGGCATCCGTATTTTAAACAACCTGCGGATGGCAAATTCAGACGGTATCGACCCGGATCATTGCAGGAATGTGCGGATTGCGAACTGCCATGTCGAATGCGGAGATGATGCGATTGTCTTAAAGAACAGTGCAGACTACAAGGAATATGGTCCTTGTGAAAACATTACGGTTTCGGGCTGCACATTGATTTCTACAAGTGCTGCGATTAAATTCGGCACGGAAGGGGAGAGCGATTTCCGCAATATCCTGTTTGAAAACTGTGTGATTTCAAGAAGCAATCGGGGGATTTCTCTGCAGATTCGTGACTGCGGCAATGTAGAGAATGTAATATTCTCTAATATTAACATAGAGACAAGACGGTTTTCGTATCAGTGGTGGGGACGTGGCGAAGCTATTTGCGTTACGAGCCTGGACCGCAAGGAAGGCGTAAAGCATGGGAAAATACAGAATGTAGCTTTTAAGAACATCAACTGCACCAGCGAAAACGGAATTTTTGTTCATGGAACAGAGGACAATCCGGTAGAAGACATTTTGTTTGACGGAATCCATATGACGCTTGATAAAATTTCAAAGTGGGACGTGGAAGGGTATGACATCCGTCCATGTGAACTGGAAAATAAATTTCCGGAAAAAGAGAGCGGAAACATTGCCGGACTGTATCTTCGCCATGCAAAAAATATAAAGGCAAAGGGTATATCAATACGAGTAACAGATACAATGAAGCCACATTATATGGGTGATGTGTCTGCTGAACAAACAGAGCAGATGAAACTGGAGGTAAATAATAAAAATTATGGCATATGATTATTCGGAGCTGGTGCCGTACTTGCTGCACTGGTATGGGAGAAATGCAAGAATACTTCCGTGGCGTGAGCAGCCAAAGCCATATTATGTCTGGGTATCAGAAATTATGCTTCAGCAGACGCGAGTAGAAGCGGTCAAAGGGTACTTTGACCGCTTCCTTGCTGAATTGCCGGACATCAGGGCGCTTGCTTTGGCAGAAGAAGAAAAGCTGCTGAAGCTTTGGGAAGGGCTTGGCTACTATAACCGCGTCCGCAATATGCAAAAGGCGGCAAAACAGGTTGTCGAAGAGTTTGGAGGAGAGCTTCCGGCAGATTATGAAAAGCTGAAAACATTGCCCGGCATTGGCTCTTATACGGCAGGTGCAATTGCATCCATTGCATTCGGACTAAGAGAGCCGACCGTGGATGGAAATGTACTGCGTGTATTAAAGAGGGTTGCAGCAAGCAGGGACGATATTACAAAGGAAAAAGTAAAGCATGAGTTAGAAGATGATGTAAGGAAAATACTTCCCAAAGAACGTCCGGGAGATTTAAACCAATCGCTGATGGAACTTGGTGCGACAGTCTGTCTGCCAAACGGAAAGCCGCTTTGTGAGCAGTGTCCGGTCATGCATCTTTGCAAAGCATTCCATGAAGGCTGCGAGATGGAGATTCCGGTGAAGCCACCAAAAAAGGAGCGCAGAATAGAAGAGAGGACGGTATTTGTAATCCGCTTTCAGGACAGCATAGCGCTTCACAGACGTGCACCAAAAGGACTGCTTGCAGGGCTGTGGGAGTTTCCGAATGTAAAGGGGCATTTAACGCCAGAGGAAGTAAAGCTATTGTTTCCAGGGCAGCAGATGGAACTTCTGCCGGATGCGAAACATATTTTTTCCCATGTTGAATGGAGAATGCATGCTTATAAAATTGCACTTGCCAATACGTTGAGCTCGGAAAAGGATAGAAATAACTTAGAGAATTTTCTTCCGTCGGAACGTTTGGTGGATAATGGGGAAAATAGCCTGACCTTTTTTACTGTAGAGCAGATTTCCAAGGAGATTTCTGTTCCGTCCGCTTTTGAGGCATATCGGAAGTATATGGAAGCCTAGTGATTTAGCCGGATTTTTTAAAGATTTAGTATTGCATTTATTATACTGTGGTGATATAATGCGAACAAGAATATATAGTACAGAACAGTATGTTATAATACTATATAGTTAAAGGCTTTAAATGCTTTGTTTGCAAATGCGGAATGATATGTGATGTAAAGCGGCATAACGAAGGGAATGGAGGGAGCGTTGCCCATATGAAAAGCAGGAGAGAGGAAAAGAGGAAAAAGAAAGAGGAAGAAAAAAGAAAGGAAAGAGAGAAAAATCCGCTACATAAGGAATATGGCGTGGCCAGTAATGTCTGTTATATCTTAAAAAACACGGTACGGTATGAAAAAGCACTGTTATGGCTGATTCCGATAGGGATTCTTGTCGCACCTATTATGCAGTATCTCTGGACGTTTATTTCCAAGTTTGTCATTGATATGATAACCGGAGAGGGCGATACAAAGAAACTGTTGGTTTTAATGGCTGCGTTTACTGTGATTCAGATGGCGTCTTCTGCATTAAATACCTTTTATTACAGCGAGTACTGGTGGAGGTTTGTCAATGCACGCATTCTTATGAAAAACTATTATAACAACTACAAGGTAATGACGATTGATTTTGAGCATCTGGAAAATCAGGACGTGATGACCTGCTATTCCAAGGCAAGCAGTTCCTGCGGCGGCAATATGAATGGCGTGGAGGGAATGATGCGTTTTAGCGTGCAGTTTTTACAGTCTCTTGCAATTGTTATTGTCGGCATTCTTATTTTGGGAACATTGAATCCGTGGATTGTGCTTTTGATGCTTGTGCTTGGGGTAGTAAACTTTTTTGTAAAAAACCGTGCCAATGCCAAAGCAAAGGAAAAAATATGGGATCCGCTTGCGGGCTGTTGGAGAAAGCGGTATTACATGCAGGAGACTACAACAAATTTTAAAGCAGCAAAGGATATCCGCATGTTCTTCTTAAAGGACTGGCTGCTGAAAAAATTTCAGGAAGTACATGATGCTTATTACAGTGCATACAAAAAGAATGCGAACTTATGGATAATTGCAGATTTCATAAGCAGCATCATTGTCCTGCTGTCTCAGGCGATGGTCTATGCATGGCTTATTTATTCCGCGGCAAAGGGCAGGATAACTCTGGGAAATTTCAGCCTTTATACTGCTTCTTCGGCAACTTTGTTCAGCTACATTTCAACGCTGTTAAATGGAGTGAGCGATTTACTTAAAACGAGCAGAGAAGTAGATGATTTCAGGAGTTTTGCAGACTTAGAAAGCATTCTGCCGTCAAAGACAGAGCAAGTGGAGAAAGGAAAGCATGTGCCTTCTTATAAAAGCTATGAGTTTACGTTCCGGAATGTTTCATTCCGTTACCCTAAGGCAGAGAAAGATGCATTGAAAAACATAAATCTGACATTAAAGGCAGGAGAGAGGCTTGCCGTCGTTGGTTTAAACGGTGCAGGAAAGACAACATTTATCAAGCTTCTGCTGCGTCTGTATGAGCCGACCGAAGGAGAAATTTTTTTAAACGGAACAAATATCAGAGAATTTGATAAAAAAGAATATTACCGCGTCTTTGCGCCGGTCTTTCAGGAAGTAAATCTGTTTGCCTTTCCGCTTGCAGAGAATATTTCCATGAAACCTCCGAAGGAAACCGATAAAGAAAAAGCAGAGCAGTGCCTGATTGATGCCGGTTTTGAAGAAAAGCTTGCAGAGCTTGGTAACGGCATAAACACAGAAGTATTAAAAGTGATCCATGATGACGGAGTAGATTTTTCCGGTGGCGAGAAGCAGAAAATCGCACTTGCAAGGGCGCTTTATAAAAATGCGCCGGTTGTCGTGCTGGATGAGCCGACTGCTGCCTTAGATGCGCTTGCAGAAGCAAAGCTGTATGAGGACTTTGACAAGCTGATTGGCGGAAAAACCGCAGTTTATATCAGCCACCGCCTAAGTTCCACGCAGTTCTGCAACAACGTTGCTATGTTTAAAGACGGAGAAATGATAGAGTATGGAACGCATGGAAGCCTGATGGAGCTTGGCG
>CAJTZB010000067.1:0-2854 GCA_910583815.1 uncultured Lachnospiraceae bacterium | reverse complement strand
GTACGCAAAAATGTTTGAAGTGCAGGCGCAGTATTATGTGGAGCATAATGAGGCTTCCGCGGAAAAAGAGGGGAGTGAGTGCATATGCTAAAGAAGAAAAAAGACGCAGAGGGCCAAAGCGGAAAAGTTATGTGGAAAACGCTTGGGTTCATGTTAAAAACAGCATGGCAGCATAGGCCGTCCCTGATTTTTGTTTATCTGGTCCGGCTTGTGGCAGATGTGGCATCCAAGCTGTCCTCTATTATTCTGCCTAAGTTCCTGTTAGATGAAATCGTGCTGTTTGCAGGAGGCGCGGAGCTTTCGCAGCATATTAGGAATGCGGCATTTTATGCAGGGCTTATCGTAGTGATCAATTTGGCTGCGAGCGTACTTAATTCAATATCAGCAAACTGTAAGGCCACAATTTCAGAATGGTTTAACGAATATTTTGAAAGAATGCTTTCTGACCATGCGATGCAGATGGACTTTGAACATACAGAGGATCCAAAGGCATTGGACCAGATAGGCAAGGCAAAAGAAGGAATCAGCTGGTACAGTGGTGGCGTTATCGGGATTTTGGACCCCGCTTACAATGTTGCCATGAATTTGACTGTGCTGGCGGGCGTTGTGGCAATTATTATTGTGACCTGTCCATTGCTGCTGCCGTTGCAGTTTGTTTCTCTGATTTTTATTACTGTATTAAATGCAAGAGTAAACAAAATTGAGGCAGAAAGTTATAAAGAGCTTGCAAAAATAAACCGTGTATTCAGCTATGTGCTGTGGAATTTGGCAGATTTTCAGTACGGAAAGGAAATCCGTATGTATGAGAGTGCGGACATGATGAGCCATAAAGCAGAACTGCTCGGGATGGATCTGACAAGTGTCTGGAGGAGCAATCAGTATAAACAGCGGAAAAGCAGCTGGAAAATGGATATTATCAATGCTCTGCGTGACGGAATCAGCTACTTTTATATTGGCTATCTTGCAATAAAGAGAACGATTACAATCGGTGATTTTTCGATGTGCATTTCTGCTGCTTCTTCTCTGTATTGGAGCTTAAATGGAATTGTCATAAGTGTACAGGAAATTATGAAAAAGTGTAACTATGCCTCTGAGTATTTGAAATTCCTTGACTATCCAGCGGCAATGCCAAAAGGCAGCAAAGCAGTGACAGGAGAGCAGCACATAGTGGAATTTTGCCATGTGTCGTTCCGTTATCCAAGAACCGAAAAAGATGTGCTTCATGACATCAACTTAAAGATTTCCAGTGGGGAGCATCTTTCGGTTGTTGGTTTAAATGGAGCAGGAAAGACAACATTTATCAAGCTGCTCTGCCGGCTTTATGATGTGACGGAGGGCGAGATTTTAATTGACGGAGTCAATATCAAGGAATATTCTGATGAGGAGTACCGGAAGCTCTTTGCGGTTGTGTTTCAGGATTTCCAGCTGTTTGCATTCAGCTTAAAGGAAAATATTGTGCTTGGCGGAGAAGAAGATGCAGAAAGAGTGAAAGAAGTACTGACGCTCTCCGGACTGTATGATGAAGCTATGAAGCTGAAAAACGGTATGGATACGATGCTGTATAAAGGCTTTGATGAAGATGGTACAGACCTTTCCGGTGGACAGAGACAGAAGATGGCAATCAGCCGTGCACTTTATAAGGATGCGCCGATTGTCATACTTGACGAGCCGACTGCAGCGCTTGACCCGGTTGCCGAGTATGAAATCTACCGCCAGTTTCACAGTTTGGTCGGTGGAAAGACTGCGATTTATATTTCCCATCGTTTATCCAGCTGCAAATTCTGCGACAGGATTGCGGTATTTGCAGACGATACGATAAAGGAGTACGGCACACACGAGGCGCTTGTCAGAAAGACAGACGGAATCTATGCCAAGATGTTTGCAGCACAGGCGCAGTATTATGTGGAAAATGCATAGCATCGCTGTGCACATAGAAATAAAACAGGGGGCCGTTTTATGGCTCCCTGTTTTTAATTTCAAAGGAAAGTAAAAAAATTTTTGAAAAAATGAACTTTATGCAAGGTTATGGCGAATATAGAGTGAACAGGCAGAGGAGGTGAAACAATGAACGCAAGAGAAGCAGAAAAATGTATTGATGATTTTGGTACAGATATATATAGATTTTGCCTGAAACTCTGTGCTGACAAGGCGGATGCCGAGGATTTGTATCAACAAACCTTCCTAAAAGCGTTAGAAGCAGAATGGACGCTTGACTGGGAGAAAAACCCGAAGGCGTTGTTTTTCTCTTTGGCTCATAATCTTTGGAAAAGTGACAGAAGAAAACAAGCACGCCGGAACACGATTGCTCCTTGTAGCAATTTTGATGATGAGGCGGAAATGGTGCTGCATTCTGAAGAAAGTATGGAAGAAGGCTATCTTCAAAAAGAATTGATTACAGAAGTACGTCAAATCATTCAAACTCTTCCGGAAAAATTTCAAGTGCCGTTGATGCTATTTTACCTTTCCAATTGTACCATAGAGCAGATAGCGGCTATCATAAAGAAACCGCCTGGTACCGTGAAAAGCCGATTGTTCAAGGGAAGAAACCTGATTAAAAAAAGATTGGAGGATACTGGTTATGAGAGATAATCATTCTGATATGGAAATAGAAGAAGTTATTCGGGCTTCTATGAAAATGGCTGCTGTTCCGGGCACAGAACTGAATAATAAACTCAAAGCGGCTCTGTATGAACAAGAAGCTGCCCTGCAAAAACAACCTGCCATGCGTAAATTATTACTTTGGTATTTACCAATGGTTTTGAATTTGGCAACTTTTTCTTTGTTGGCTTTTTTAGCCCTGATAATGATTGAAAATATTTATTTGTCTTATTTTGCCGCAGGTATCTGCTTTTAT
>CAJTZB010000066.1 GCA_910583815.1 uncultured Lachnospiraceae bacterium | reverse complement strand
GAATAAACGTTCTTAGAATGGAGATTTATATGAAATTCGTAATACAAAGAGTCAGCCGCGCAAGCGTTGCCGTGGAGGGAAAGACAGTTGGCAGCATTGGGCATGGATTTCTGGTATTTGTCGGAGTCGGTCATGGCGATACGGAAGCAGTGGCAGACAAATACGTGAAAAAACTGCTTGGCTTGCGGATTTTTCAGGATGAAAACGGAAAGACGAATCTTTCCCTGCAGGATGTTGGGGGAGAGCTTTTAATTGTCTCCCAGTTTACGCTGTATGCGGACTGCAGCCACGGAAACCGTCCGTCTTTTATAAATGCAGGAGAACCGGAACTGGCACAGAGGCTGTACGAGTATATTGTGGCTGAATGTCGGAAGCAGGTGCCGGTAGTGCAGACCGGAGAATTTGGGGCAGATATGAAGGTTTCCTTGGAAAACGATGGGCCATTTACAATTGTGTTGGAACTGTAAGATGTGAACAGAAAGGTATGGTTTTGGCTATGAAAACAGAAATGCATGTCCACACGAGTGAAGTCAGTCCGTGCGCGTGTGTGAAGGCAAAAGATATTGTGGTGTTATACCAGCAGGCAGGATATGATGCCATTGTTATAACAGACCATTTTAACAACTATGTGCTGGAACAATATAAAGGCAGTGAGAAACAGAAGGTGGAGCGTTACCTGAAAGGCTACCTGAAGGCAAAAGAGGAAGGGGAGCGTATTGGGCTTAAGGTATTTTTTGGGATTGAGAGCCATCTGCTTCCGGAGCGTGCAGATTTCCTTTTTTATGGGGCGACGCCGGACTTTTTATTGGAATATCCTAAGCTTTATGAGTTTTCACAAAAAGAAGCATTTGAGGTCTGCTGTCGTCATGGAATTTTATTTTTGCAGGCGCATCCGTTCCGCCATCAGGGCCCGCGGAATCCGGAATATATGCATGGAATGGAAGTGTATAATGGGAATTTGCGAAATCCGAGCCACAATGCCTTGACAGCACAATTTGTCAGACAGTATCCTCAGTTTATCCTGACGTCCGGGAGCGATTTCCATATGTATGAGGATGTAGGATGCGGCGGCATGTTCCTTCCGGATATTTCGGATGAAACGGAGCTTGCGAAGGTATTAAAAGAAGGTAGTGACGTATCGCTGATTCGTTTTGATGGAGGAACTCTATGCTAGGAGATATTCTGGTCTGCTCGCTGGTTGCCATTCTTGTTATTGCGGTTATTGCCTACAAAATAAAAGCGGCAAAAAAGGCAAAGCAGGAAGGCAGGTGCAGCACCTGCTCCTGCTGCTCGGGCGGTACAAGCTGTGCAAAAAGGGCATATCGGTTTGAAAACGAAGAATGCAGCAAATGCAGCGATAAGAAGGAGAAATAGCATCAGTATGCCAGCTTTGATATTTCTTCTTAGATGATAAAGCCTTACTTTATGCTGCAGATTTCCTGCATGGTAGCGCCGTTTTTATATTCTGTGACAGCAAGATAGCGCAGGCGGTCATAGCGGCGGAATTTACGCTTTGCTGTTTTTGGCCTGTGGTATACTTGCCAGTAGCCATTTAGCAGGCTGTATTTGCCATGATACCTCAAATAGCCTAATACATCAAAAAGCGGATAGCCAAGCAGGATACCGAGTTCATGCGGAAATGGCTGAAGCCCTGACTCATAACGGAAATAGCGTCTTGCCAGCCGTTCTAAGACAGCATCCGTAGAAAAATAACGGTATCCATATTTATATAAAAAGAAGATATGCCTTCGTTTTCTCAGCAGTTTATCCAGCATTGGTTTGCGATAGAGCAGGAATACAACACGTTCTTCCGTCACGGATAGGCGAAGTAGGGAAATGCCAGTCTGTTTAAAAATACCGGAAAGGAAAGACGCTTCTTGTGGTGACAGTGTAATCAGACAAGAGGGTTTTATGCCCTTTAACAAGGGAGAGCATAAATAAAGAAGTTTAAGTTCCAAGCGAGAGCGAAAGTTTGTATTTTGGGCTGTGGATTGCATGATAAAAATTCTCCTTTTCTGGATAATGTTCTGTGCTGCCATCTGCACGCCGATGCTAGTTATAGTATATCCATAAACAGGGGATTTATCAGTGAGAGAGAAAGAAGAAAAGAAAATACGGCAGAGGCTGCTGCAGTCTGCGTCAGCCTCTGCTGTATTCTTATTTTGTGGGGAAACTTCGCCATAAGGTACACTCATTCCCGAATCTATGATGCAGATTTGCAATTTCTGCATACAGAAATTTTTGTCGCGTGTGATAATTTTATAGACGGAAACAGGTTAGTTTGTGAAAAGCTGTGACCAGTAGATAGTACCGGATGCACTGATATTGCAGCCAACGCCGATCTTGTTATAGTTCGCGTTTAAAATATTGGCACGGTGTCCGGAAGAGTTCATCCATGCGGTTACGACTTCCTCTGGGGTTTTCTGCCCCCATGCAATATTTTCGCCGCTTCTGCGGTAGGAGACACCGAATTCTTTCAATACGCTGGAGTAATAGGTGCCATTAGGTCTTGTGTGGGAGAAACTGGTTACGATTTCCTGAGCACGGACCTGAGCAGCGCTCTGCAAAGTAGAATCATAGGTCAATGCAGAAAGACCATTTTTTGCACGCTCTGCGTTTACTAAAGTAACGATCTGTGCTATGTAGCTCTGTGCAGTGGAGCTTAGGGAATTGTCAACATCAATATCCGGTACTGAAATATCCGGCTTATTCTGGTTTCCACCCTGATTGCCTCCGTTGCCCGGATTCTGGTTTCCGCCCTGATTGCCTCCGTTGCCCGGATTTTGGTTTCCGCCCTGATTATTTCCGTTTCCAAAATTAAGGTTTCCAAGAATCTGATTTAAAATAGAGTTTAAATCACAGGAACCGTTCTGGACAAAAATGGAATTCAGGTCACAGTTTCCATTGATTTGAGAAATCACAGGGAAATTGGTCTGTGTTGTCTGATTTGGAAGATTGGCAGAACCTTGAGAGCCAAGGCATCCAATCATAAGACTTCCGATAGTTGCTGGTAAAAGAAATTTAGAAATTGTATTCATATGCTTCGTCCTCCTTAGTTTGTTACAAAAGTGTTACATTTATGTTACAAACCAAGGATAACACGAAGCAGAGAAAAATACAATGGTACTTTGTGGAAGACTATCTGTCGAGTGTTTCCGGTTCTGGGTAGTCTTCACCAAACAGTTCAACGGTTACCTTTGCCATGCGTTTTGTTTCCATTGGACGGTCGGACCAGTCAGTTGGGACGGATGCAATTTTATCTATAATATCCATGCCTTCCGTTACTTTTCCGAAAGCGGCATACTGTCCGTCTAAATGAGGGGCAGCCTTGTGCATCAGGAAAAACTGGGAGCCAGCGGAATTCGGATGCTGCGCTCTTGCCATAGAAATAACGCCTTTGGTATGTTTTAAGTCGTTTGCAAAGCCGTTTCCGGAAAATTCGCCGCGGATGGAGTATCCCGGACCGCCCATGCCTGTTCCGTCCGGACATCCGCCTTGAATCATAAAGCCTTCAATTACCCTATGGAAAATCAGGCCGTCATAAAAGCCCTTTTTTACTAAGGAAATAAAATTGTTGACGGTATTTGGGGCAATGGAAGGATAGAGTTCCACTTTGATAATATCGCCGTCTTCCATTTGGAATGTAACAATTGGATTTGCCATTGTGTATACCTCTCTTTTTGATTTTTGTAGCACTGCCATCTGTATACCAGCGCTAATGTGCATATTTTACCATGTTTTGTGAGGATTGTCCACGATTCCAAAGTGTATCTTGTCTGCTTTCCTTACAATTTAGCGTAGTATGTGCAGAAGGGGAATTTTTTGAAAACATTTCAATCTGTTCTCCACTTCCCATCCATCTTGTGCTATAATAGTTTACATGGGTGTGGCAGTTTTTATGAGGCTGTTATGTGGCAAGGGAAAGGGAGAAGATAACTTGGTTATCCAAAAGCATTAGAGCAAGAAGCCTGAAAGGAGCATAAGCGAACATGGCAAAGAAGGCAAGAGTTCCGGTTGTAAAAACAGAACGGCTGGCAGACGGCATTTTTGGCTTGACGGTTTTAGAACCGGAGATGGCAGCTTTAGCAAAGCCGGGGCAGTTCCTGTCGTTGTATCTGGAGGATAAAAGCAGGCTGCTTCCAAGACCAATCAGCATCTGCGGCATAGATAAGGAAAAAGGGACGCTCCGGATGGTATTCCGCGTGGCAGGGGAAGGTACCAGGCAGCTTTCCTGGCTGAAAGAAGGAGATTTTCTTGAAGTGCTGGGGCCGCTTGGAAACGGTTTTTATGAGACAAAGATTCAGAGCGCCATTGTGATTGGCGGCGGTATTGGAATTCCGCCGATGCTTGCGCTTGCAAAACATCTGCAGGAGCAGGGCATCCAAGTGACGGCAGTGCTTGGATACCGCAGCGAACCGGCATTTTTGCTGCCGGAATTTGAAGCTTATGCAGAAGCAGTGGCTGCAACGGAGGACGGAAGCCTTGGAATTGCCGGTAATGTGCTGGATGCTATCCGTGAAAAGAAACTTTCGGCGGACATGCTGTTTGCCTGTGGGCCAACACCAATGCTCCGTGGCATAAAGGCATTTTCGGAGCAGTCGGGGATTCCGGCGCAGCTTTCTCTGGAAGAAAGGATGGCGTGCGGCATTGGCGCCTGTCTTGCCTGCGTCTGCAAGACAAAGGAAAAAGACGCACATTCGGAAGTACATAACCGGCGTATCTGCAAGGACGGTCCTGTTTTCTATGCGCAGGAAATAGAACTGTAGCATTGCTTTGAAAGGAGTCTGCCATATGAATATGAAAGTAAACATAGCAGGTGTGGAGCTTAAAAACCCGGTGACAGTAGCTTCCGGCACGTTTGGTTCCGGAATGGAGTACGGCGAGTTTGTTGATTTAAACCGTCTTGGTGCCGTGACGACAAAGGGGGTTGCAGTTAAACCTTGGGAGGGGAATCCGACTCCGCGCATTGCCGAAACTTACGGCGGCATGCTCAATGCCATTGGCCTGCAGAATCCGGGCATGGATGTTTTTGTTAAGCGGGATATTCCGTTTTTAAAGCAGTATGATATAAAAATCATTGTAAATGTGTGCGGGCATACCGAACAGGAGTATTGCGAAGCGGTGGAACGTCTGTCAGAAGAGCCGGCAGATTTGCTTGAAATCAATATTTCCTGTCCAAACGTCAAACATGGTGGAATCGCATTTGGGCAGGACCCAAAACAGGTGGAGCATATTACGGCACAGTTAAAGAAAGTTGCGAAGCAGCCGCTGATTATGAAGTTAAGCCCGAATGTGACGGATATTACAGAAATGGCAAAGGCAGCAGAGGCAGGAGGTGCAGATGCACTTTCGCTTATCAATACGCTGACTGGCATGAAAGTTGATGTGATGCGCCGTACCTTTGCAGTAGCCAATAAGACAGGCGGCTTGTCGGGCCCGGCCATAAAACCGGTGGCGGTGCGCATGGTATACCAGACGGCAAATGCAGTAAGCCTGCCGATTATCGGAATGGGGGGCATAGCAAATGCAGAGGATGCACTGGAATTTCTGATGGCAGGCGCTACGGCAGTGGCGGTCGGAACCGCGAACTTCCACAACCCTTATGCAACAATGGAAATTCTGGATGGATTGGAAGCTTACATGAAGCAGCATGGCGTAGAGGATATCAACGAACTGATTGGATGCGTGGAATAGCCGGGTAAAGTGTACCGGTAGGGTAATTACGGAACTAAAACAGTAACTACTCGGATGGTACATAGCTTGGATTATGGATGCGAGAGCAGCCGTAGTCCAAGCTAGGGGAAAAGTGTACCGGTAGGGTAATTACGGAACTAAAACAGTAACTACCCGGATGGTACACAGCTTGGATTATGGATGCGAGAGCAGCCGTAGTCCAAGCTAGGGGAAAAGTGTACCAGTAGGGTAGTTACGGAACTATTAATAGGAGGTACTTGTTATGTATGATGTTATGATTATTGGGGCGGGGCCCGGAGGTATTTTTTCGGCTTATGAGCTGGTGAAGAGAATGCCGGAGCTTAAGATTGCGGTGTTTGAGGCAGGTAACGAACTGAGCGGACGGCATTGCCCGATTGACGGAGAGAAAATAAAGAGCTGCATTAAGTGCAAAACCTGTGCAATTATGAATGGTTTTGGCGGTGCAGGGGCGTTTTCGGATGGTAAATACAATATTACGAATGACTTTGGCGGAACGCTTTATTCCTATATCGGAAAGAAAAAAGCAATTGAACTGATGGAGTATGTAGACCGCATCAATGTGGAGTACGGTGGGGCAGAAACCAAGATGTATTCAACAGCAGGAACTTCATTTAAGAAAACCTGCATGCAGAATAAACTGACGTTGTTAGAGGCCTCCGTGCGTCATCTTGGAACGGATATCAACTATATTGTACTTGAAAATCTGTACAATATGCTGAAAGAAAAAGTGGATTTCTTTTTCCGGACGCCGGTACATAAGATTGAGCAGACAGAGGATGGTTACCGCCTGATTACTGATGGAGAAGCGGCAGAAGGCAGGCAGTGCATTGTTTCTGTTGGACGGAGCGGAAGCAAGTGGATGGAAGAAGCATGCAATGCGCTTTCTATTCCTACAAAATCAAACCGTGTGGACATTGGTGTGCGTGTGGAAATCCCTTCGGTTATTTTTGAGCATATTACGGATGAACTGTATGAAAGCAAAATTGTGTACCGCACGGAGAAGTTTGAAGACAGAGTGCGCACTTTCTGTATGAATCCGCATGGAATTGTGGTCAATGAAAATACAAACGGCATTGTTACAGTAAATGGGCACAGTTTCGAGGACCCTTCCAAGAAGACCGAAAATACAAATTTTGCGCTGCTGGTGGCAAAACATTTTTCGGAGCCGTTTAAGGACAGCAATGGATATGGTGAAAGCATTGCTAGGCTTTCCAATATGCTTGGCGGAGGAGTTATTGTACAGCGTTTTGGAGATTTAGAGCGTGGAAGAAGAAGTACGCAGCAGAGAATTGAAGAAGGAAATGTACGTCCGACTCTGGCGGCAACACCGGGAGATTTAAGCCTTGTGCTGCCAAAGCGCATATTGGACGGCATTATTGAAATGATTCATGCTTTGGACAAAATTGCGCCTGGTACTGCGAATGATGATACATTGCTGTATGGAGTAGAAGTGAAGTTTTACAATATGGAAGTGGAGCTGGATGAACATCTGGAAACAAGGCACAAAGGCCTCTATGTGATTGGAGATGGCAGCGGCGTGACACATTCCCTGTCCCATGCTTCAGCAAGCGGCGTTTATGTGGCAGAGCATATTGCAGAGAAGTTATCCAGATAAGAAAATATATAGTTTTTATAAGGAAACCGGCAGAACAAGAATACGCTGCCGGTTTCTTTATGTGATGAGGTTTCTGGACAATAAGATGTTATGGAAGCAGACCAAGCAGAGTTTTCATTGCAAACAGCACAGCTTCCTTACGGACTTTATTTCTGCCGATTTCTCCAAAATACATTGTCTGTGACGAAAGAATTCCGTTGACAAAAAATCCAAAGCAGACCATGCCTGCCGGAAGCTCCGGCGTTCCGCCCGGACCTGCAATCCCGGTAATTCCGACACCGACTTCTGCTGAGGTTTCTTTTGCGGCGCCTGAAGCCAGTTCTTTTGCGACTTCTTCGCTTACTACGCCATATGCATCTATGGTTGCTTCAGCTACGTGGGCATAGCGCATTTTTGCTTCTGCGGCATAGGTTATGAAACTGGCATTCAGCACCCGCGATGCATTGGCAGCATTTATAATGCTTGCAGCAAGCAGGCCGCCGGTACAGGATTCGGCACAGGAAATATGCCAGCCAAGCGAAATCAGGCGCGTGACCAGCTGCTCTTCCAATGTCAGATATTCTGGCTCCATCTATGAACCATCCTTTCTTTTTCTATGTGCATTTATAAGGTGATGCTAATCTATATGAAGCGTACCAAATACCTCTCCAAGCCCTGCCTGAATCAGCAGGTCGGCGTTTCCGTCATACGGTGTGGCAGATTTGTTGATTAGGACAAGATGGCTGCCGTCAAAATATCGAAGAAAGGAAGCGGCCGGATAGACGGAAAGGGAAGTGCCGCCGACAATTAAGGTATCAGCAGCAGAAATCATGGAAACGGAGCCGGTAATGTCCGATTCATTTAGGTTCTCTTCATAAAGCACAACATCCGGTTTGATGATGCCGCCGCACTCGCAGCGAGGCACTCCGTCCGCCGCCTGAACTGCGCTTAGCGGATATGGTTTGAGACAGCGCATACAGGTATTGCGATGGATGCTTCCGTGCAGCTCAATAACGCGTTTGCTGCCAGCCGCTTGATGCAGGCCATCGATATTTTGGGTAATAATACCAAGCAGCTTTCCGCTTTGCTCAAGTTTTGCAAGGAAGTGATGGGTAATATTTGGTTTCACGTCCGTTACTATCATTTTATCACGGTAAAATTCAAAAAAATCTTCGGTTTTCTGCACAAAAAAGCTGTGGCTTAAGATAGTTTCCGGCGAATAGCGGTATTTCTGGTGGTATAGTCCATCCTCGCTTCTGAAATCGGGAATACCGCTTTCGGTACTGACACCGGCGCCGCCAAAAAAGACAATTTGGCGGCTGGTATTTATGATGTGCTGCAGCTGTTCGATTTTTTGGGTTAGGTTCATGGTGTGCTCCTAATTAATAGTTCCGCAATGGTCTTTCTAGTACACGGAAACCAGAGTACAGTTTCCATCCGAAGAAGCCGTCTGGAAACTGTACTGTGTACTATCCAGACCATTGCTGATAATAGTTCCGCAATGGTCTTATTGGCTCTTATTTTTTTTGATTCTGTGCTTTTGCGGCTGAATCGTAAGTTTTGACGTGACGAGATGTTCTGGCTGGGAGAGCAGGAAGCTTACGGCTTCTGCGATGTCCTCAGGGAACAGGCAGGCATTTTCGTCTGTTGTGAAGTCTGCGTTTCGGTAAAGGCTGCTTTGCGTCATGTCTGGCTGGACAGTTGTGATTTTAATGCCGTTTTTCCGGACTTCTTCAAACAGGCTGGCTGCAAAACTGGTGAGTGCCGCTTTGGTGGCGCCATAGGCAGCTCCGTGCGGATTCGTCCGTTCGGCAGTGACAGAGGACAGGAAAATAAAATGTCCGTAGCCGCGCTGCTTAAAGGGCTGCAGCAGATGGGTCGTAAGAAGTATCGGGGCTTCCAGATTTGTGCGGATCATGGCTTTAAGATTGGCATCTGACAGGGTTTCTTGTAAGCCGTAATAAGCAACTCCTGCGCTGTGGATTACAATATCAGGATAGGCACGGAGCTGCTTGTGAAGCTGTTTCAGTGCGGCAAGCAGTGAGGAAGTATCAGTAATGTCGCAGGGATAAAGCGAAAAACCTTCCGCCTGATTTGCCACCTTGCCTGTGTCTCTGCCAAACCCAAATACAAGATAGCCTTCTGCTGCCAGCCTCTGTCCAATTGCCAGTCCAATACCGGAGGTAGCGCCGGTCAGCAAAACACTCTTTTTCTTTTCTGTCATGGCTGTGGCCCATCTCCTTTCTTGATTTAAAGTTCCGCAGAACGGTCTGCTTCTTTTCCGTCCCAGACAAAAATGCGTTCTGGCGGAAGATAGGGCAGAAGCAGCTGATAGAGATATTGTACCATTTTTTTAGACAGATTTCCATAGTGGGAAACACCATGTTCGCTCTCATATGGAAACTGCACAATAGGGCTGTCAGGGCGTTTTTTCCGCATAGCTTTTAAATATTCTGTGCTGATGCGGAATACGCCGATACTGGCATCCAGCAGTTCTTCTGGCAGAAGTTTTGGTGTAAATTGTTCAAATATCTGCCATACCAGTTTCCGGTAAGCTTCCTGCCAGCCGGAGCAGTAAATCATCGGGTCAAAGCAAAGCCGCACGGAAAAACCGGCATATTTTGCAGCCTTTAGCGCCTTTAGCCTAGAAGACAAAGGGGCGGCACCATGTTCTGTGGCGAGAGAAATATGTTCCGGAGATACGGTCCACGCAAAAATAAGGCGCTCTGGAAGCTGATTCGGGGTATCTGCCGTTTCTTCATCCCAAGCGTGCCTTAAGACAGAAAACAGTTCCGGGTTTCCTGATTTTGTACGGATTTCAAGTGTTAAATCAGGATGATGCTTGGCAAAGCGCACCCACCGTTCAGTAAAATGAAACAATGGTTCGAGGGCAAGCAGATCGGTATCATAAGAAATACAAAGATACACCGGATGTTTTTTTAGGATTTCTGAAACTTCTTCAAAGTAGTTTTCAAGGTTTAAGAATGCAACAATATGCCCGGAAGGATACATACCTTGCAGATAGCAGTAATCACAGTGGTAAATGCAGTTCATCAGATTGGAAGCATAATAAAAATGGCGGTTGCCAAAGCTTTGGCAGACAGGTGCGCCGGGATAGAGCAGGGTGCCATGATTGTTTGCAAGAATCAAGGAAGGTGTCTGCTTTTGGATGGCAAAATTTTGCCTGCTGCGGTTAAAAACATCTTTATAGTGCCGGATGGGGATGACAGTAATCGGTGTCCTGAGATCCTCTTTTGCGGCATTTATACGTAGTTGCAGCTGCTTTGGAATCAGCAGGCTACGTTGTTCCCAAAGTTCTTCTTCTATATAGAGAGTAGAAAAAAATGGGAGATAAGAGGAGTCTTTTTTTGTCATATGCAAAGGCTTGTCTGATGAGGAAAGACTATAAGAAAAAGTTTCTTTTTTGTTTCCGCCAAGTATCTGTTCTGTGAGATTGTCAAGATAAGGCTTTATCTGTTTTTTCCCATGCGGCAGCATAGAAGGCAGAGAACTGAGGAATGCGGACAAAAGTTCAGACACGGAGTTTTTGCAAAGCTTATAATAGCGTAGCTGATGAAGCAGCTCCTGCTGCATGGAAGCAGTTACCGGAAGCTGCACAAAAAGGCGCTCAATGGCATCCTGCTCTGTGGAAGAAAATATGACAGGATGGTTGGCAGGTTCATTTAAAACGGCATTTTGCGCCTGCTTTGCAAATGCCAGCAAAGCAGGTACATGTGGTGCAATCAGGGCTTCCGGTAAGATGTCAGAATGCTCCTTTTGCGATATGCCATAGTCAGATACGATTTTAAAGAAAAATATCCGCTCTGTGGAAAGGTATGGAAGGGCCGCCTGATAGATTCCGGCAGCCTCCATGTCAATCAGCTGAAAAAGAGCCGAAACGGAGCTTCTGAAGGAAGAAGCAGATTTTGGAGGCACAAAAGGATAGGGGTTTTGTTCAGAGCGTGCCAGAAAGACCGTCGGGACAGTAAAAAGCTCTGCCTTTGGGAAGCTGTTTGGATAGAGCAGGTCAGGATAGAAAGTGCGTCCGGTGGAAGATTCGGAAAGCTTTGTGGCAAGATGGCAGGAACCAAGCGCAGGAAAAGCAGAGGAATCTGTTCCGGATGGGGGAGGCAGACAGCCTGCCAGTCCGATATTGACAGCAAGATCTGTTTTTTGTGGTGGAAACAGAGTGAAATATCTTGTGACTGCCATACATGCCGTAAGTTCGCCAACACCTGTAATCAAAAGGCGGATATCCTCTCCTTCAAACAGGGTCAGTAACGAAAAGGATGTATTTTTTTTGAGCGGAAGGACAGAGAGAAAAGGCTTTGCTTCCGCATAGAGTGCGGTTATGATAGTGATCATGAGATTCCTTTCTGGTAACAATATAAGTAGTCGTTTGCGAAACTCGCAATTTTCTAAAAATTTAGATTATATTCAGAAAGATTGCAAT
>CAJTZB010000065.1 GCA_910583815.1 uncultured Lachnospiraceae bacterium | reverse complement strand
TTGTTTGAGGATGTGAACATTAAGTTTACCGAGGGCAACTGCTATGGTTTAATTGGTGCAAATGGAGCAGGAAAGTCTACATTTTTAAAGATTTTAAACGGACAGTTGGAGCCAAGCAAAGGAGAAATTGCGATTACACCAGGACAGAGGCTTTCCTTTTTACAGCAGGATCACTTTAAATATGATGCCTATGATGTTTTAAGCACAGTAATTATGGGAAATGCAAGGCTGTATGAAATCATGCAGGAAAAGGATGCTATTTATGCAAAAGAAGACTTTTCTGAGGAGGATGGCATTAAGGCAAGCGAATTGGAAGCAGAATTTGCGGCAATGAACGGCTGGGAAGCAGAATCCGATGCGGCTACATTGTTAAATGGGCTTGGGATCGAGACAGAGCTTCATGCAAGCAGTATGGCAGATTTGAACGGCGCACAGAAAGTTAAAGTATTGCTTGCACAGGCATTGTTTGGAAATCCGGATATCCTGCTTCTTGACGAGCCGACCAACCATCTGGATTTGGAAGCCATCCGCTGGCTGGAGGAATTCCTGATTAATTTTGAAAATACGGTAATTGTCGTATCGCATGACCGCTACTTCTTAAATAAAGTATGTACGCATATTGCAGACATTGACTATGCAAAAATCCAGCTTTACGCAGGCAATTACGATTTCTGGTATGAATCAAGCCAGCTGATGGTAAAGCAGATGAAGGAAGCAAACAAGAAAAAAGAAGAAAAAATCAAGGAACTGCAGGAGTTTATCCAGCGGTTCAGTGCCAATGCTTCTAAATCCAAGCAGGCAACTTCCAGAAAAAGAGCATTGGAGAAAATCGAACTGGATGAGATTCGTCCGTCCTCCAGAAAATATCCGTATATTGACTTCCGCCCGGCGCGTGAAATTGGAAATGAGGTTCTGACTGTGGAACATCTTTCCAAGAGCATTGGCGGTGAAAAAATCTTGGACGATATTTCGTTTGTTGTCAACAGAAACGATAAAATTGCATTTGTTGGAAGCAATACGCTTGCCAGCACAACACTGTTCCGGATTTTGACCGGAGAGTTAGAGCCGGATTCCGGTTCCTATAAATGGGGCGTGACAACTTCGCAGGCATATTTTCCGAAAGATAACACAGAAATGTTTTCAGTAGATGAAACAATTGTGGACTTTTTAATGCCGTTTTCGCCGGAAAAAGATGTGACCTATGTCCGTGGTTTCCTTGGAAGAATGCTGTTTGCCGGAGAAGAAGGCGTAAAGAAGGTAAATGTATTATCCGGAGGAGAAAAAGTCCGTGTTATGCTATCAAAGATGATGATTATGGCTTCCAATGTACTCGTAATGGATGAACCGACCAACCATCTCGATATGGAGTCGATTACTGCATTAAACAACGGACTGATCAAGTTTTCCGGTGTCATTTTGTTTACGGCGCTTGACCATCAGTTCATACAGACAATTGCAAACCGCATTATCGAAATAGTACCAGGCGGCAGCATGATTGATAAGGTAACTACTTATGATGAATATTTAGACAGCGATGAAATGGCACGTAAGAGGCAGCGGCTTGTGACGGCAGTAGAGACGGAAGACTGACTCTGTCCGGGAAACAATGGGCTGTAAAAGCTTCTGGTTTTTGTGGGAAGAAAAACAGGAGGTAGTTTATGGGGACAGTAAAAAACAAAGCAGAAGAAACTGCTGGTTTTTCAATAAAGCCGGGCGAAGATATGCCTCTTGGTATTTCTGAACAGTGTGGATGGATTCAGTTTACGGCAGCAATGTGGGGGAAGGCATCTTGTGCGTTGCTGTTGTATCAGACAGGGGAAGAAACTCCGATTGCTGAATTTCCGATGCCGCAGGCTGCCAAAGGGATTTTTTCTCTTGCAGTAAAATTTCCGAAGCCAGAGGGAAGCCAGAAGGATAGATATGAATATTTGTTTCGTGCAGATGATGAGCTTGTCTGTGACAGCTATGCCCTGCAGATTGCTGGACGCGGCAGTTTTGCAACGGAACCGGACTATGTAAGGGCATGCGTGCGCATACCGGAAAAAAGAGAGGACAAGCATTTAAGACATAGAAAGCATGCCTTGGATGAACTTATTTTATATAAGCTTCATGTGCGTGGTTTCACAATGTCACCAACATCCGGAGTAAAACAAAAAGGCACATATGCAGGACTTGCAGAAAAGATACCATATCTGAAAGAATTGGGCATCAATGCAGTGCTTCTGCTTCCGGTGACAGAGTTTGATGAGCTTGCTGAGGAACACTGTTTCAGGAACAAAAAGGTCTTTGGGATGCCGGAACATTGTTATGCAGGGCAGAAGGAAGGTGCAGCGCCAAAAGGTGCATCAGAAAAGAAAAGGGTAAATTACTGGGGCTATCAGACAGCAGATACTTTTTATTTTGCTCCCAAAGCATCATATGCAGCAGAACCGGAGCGTGCCTATGAAGAGTTTGCAGCAATGACAAATGCATTCCATGCGGCAGGAATTGATGTTTATTTAGAGATGATGTTCCATGAATCCTGTACGCAGTCGCGGATGTTGGATGTGCTGCGCTATTGGGTGCGTACTTATGGAATCGATGGCTTCCATATTAATGATTCAGAGCTTCCCCTGTCTTTGGCGGCAGGAGATGCGTACTTACAGGATACGGTCTTTTTAGCGGCGGCTGTAACGGAAAAGTTAAAGAACGATTATCCGGGACGGCTTGCAGAATATCGGGACAGCTTCTGTATGGATATGCGCCGCTATTTAAAGGGTGATGAAAATCTGGTGCCGGCTCTGTACCATTATTTTAAAAACTGTCGTATGGACACCAGCAGCGTGTATTATATTACAGACCATAATGGTTTCACTTTGAAAGATTTATATTCTTATGATGTGCGTCACAATGAGGCAAACGGTGAAAACGGCAGGGATGGCACGGAGTACAATTTCAGCTGGAACTGTGGAGAAGAAGGAATTACAAAAAAGCAGAAAATAGAGGCACTGCGGCTTAAAATGATGAAAAATGCACTTGCGGTGCTGCTTCTTTCTCGTGGAATACCAATGCTGCTTGCGGGAGATGAGTTTGCTAGAACCAAGTCAGGGAACAACAATTCATATTGTCAGGATAATGAAATTTCATGGCTGGACTGGAGCCTGCTTAAGAAAAATAAAGAGCTGCATGAGTATGCCAGACAGCTGATTGCATTTCGGAAAGAACATCCAATGTTCTGGCAGGAAAGAGAACTTAGAGAAACGGACTTTTTGTCTTGTGGATATCCGGAAATTTCTTTGCATGGGGTATCTCCGTGGCAGGTGGATGCTTCCGGCTATAACCGCCTGGCAGGGATTCTGTTCTGCGGAAATTATGTACGGAGGCAGGACAAGGCATTTGAACCGCATTTTTATCTGATGTTTAATATGCACTGGGAACCACATACATTCGAGCTTCCGATGCAGGAGGAAACAAGATGGCAGGTACTGTTTGATACCGGAGTAAAAAAGGGTACCGGAAAAAGGAAATTATCAGAGAAGCAGGCAGAAGCTGCAGAAGCAGAGGTCGGAAGGACCTACCGTCTGCAGCCAAGAAGCATTGTAGTGCTTTGCGGCACAAAGAAGGTTTCTGCCCCAAAGCCACAGAAGCAAAAGAAGGTGCAGAGGAAGGAAGAACATGGTTTCGCTGAAAATACTGGAATTGAATCGGTTTATGGCAAGACTGTTAAAGAGTGAAGCGTTTGATGATTTCCTGCTGAGAGAAGGTTCAGTCCGTACTTACATGGAATACCGCTTTCAGGGAAGACTTCACAAAGAATATTTTGAAACGGCAGAGCAAGAGCGCTATGCAGACCGTGAATATGCACTTTGGGGCGAAGTGCGGCCCTTTTTTCTGGAACTTATCAAAGGAAAGCGTACGCCGCTTGCTGTCCGTCTGGAACTGATGCTTCCTGAACAGGAAGCAAGGAAGCTGTTTTTGGAAAAACAGGTTTCCGTCAGCGAAGAGACGTTTCCGACTTTAAGCTTTCAGCTGCGCTTTGAAAACGGTGTTGCAAGGCTTCTGACGGGAGTCTCACAATCGGCGTTTTCTCTTGACCGTTCCAAAGAAGAGGCATGGGACATGGGCGTAAAACAGTTGCTGCACACAATGGAAATCCCAATAGAACAGGAATAAAAAACTTGTTAGCACTCATGTAAAATGAGTGCTAAATTTTTCTTGACATTTATTGCATACGGTATTATAGTTGTAAGTATCAAAAGAACCGTTGCTTTAAAAGTGCGGAAACTGTTCAGTTTGGAAAGGAGCTTGAGATTTATGAGTACAGTAAAAGGAAATCTTTCTATCAACTCGGAAAATATTTTCCCTATTATAAAAAAGTGGCTGTATTCCGACCATGACATTTTTGTCCGTGAGATGATTTCCAACGGCTGTGATGCTGTGACGAAGTTAAAGAAGCTGGAGATGATTGGTGAAGTAAAGCTTCCGGAGGAGAATGAGTTTAAAATTCAGGTCGTGGTAAACCCGGAAGAAAAGACGCTGACATTTATGGATAACGGCATTGGCATGACTGCAGAAGAAGTGCAGGAATACATCAATCAGATTGCATTTTCCGGTGCGCAGGATTTCTTGGCAAAATATAAGGATAAGGCAAATGAAGACCAGATTATCGGGCATTTCGGCCTCGGTTTTTATTCGGCATTTATGGTAGCAGACCGTGTGACAATTGATACGCTCTCCTATAAGGAAAATGCAACGGCAGTCCATTGGGAGTCCGAGGGCGGCATGGAATTTGAGATGGGCGATGGTGAAAAGGATGAGCGTGGTACAACAATTACGCTTTATTTAAATGAAGACAGCTATGAGTTCTCCAACGAATACCGTGCAAAAGAAGTCATTGAGAAGTATTGTTCTTTCCTGCCGATTCCGATTTATTTTAAGAATGCAAATGCGCCAGAAGAAGAGGATACCAAGGAAACAGAAGAAATCGAAGACGCAACAGAAGAGAGCGCAGAGGATACGAATACAGAAGAAAAGAAAGGCCCAAAGCCGATCAATGAAACAAATCCGCTCTGGAACAAACATCCAAATGAGTGCACCGAGGAAGAATATAAAAAGTTTTACCGTGATGTGTTTATGGATTACAAGGAGCCTTTGTTCTGGATTCATTTAAATATGGATTATCCGTTCAATTTAAAAGGTATTTTATATTTTCCGAAGTTAAACACTGAGTATGACAGCTTAGAAGGAACCATTAAGCTGTATAGCAATCAAGTATTTATTGCAGACAATATTAAGGAAGTTATTCCAGAATTTCTGATGCTGTTAAAGGGTGTTATTGACTGTCCGGACCTTCCTTTGAATGTATCAAGAAGTGCATTGCAGAATGACGGTTTTGTAAAGAAGATTTCGGATTATATTACAAAGAAGGTAGCGGACAAGCTTTCCGGCATGTATAAGGTGGAAAGAGAAGAGTACGAAAAGTTCTGGGACGATATTTCTCCGTTTATCAAATTCGGCTGCCTAAAGGATGAGAAGTTCCGCGAGAAGATGAAGGACTTCATTATTTTTAAGAACTTAGAAGGCAAATATATAACATTGCCGGAGTACGTGGAGGCAGCAAAGAAAGGTACTTCTGCGGAAGCTGTGGATGAGAACGGCGATAAGGTGGAGGCAGAAGTAGTAGATGAGCAGAAAGAAGAGGCTTCGTCTGACAATGCAGATGAGGCTAAGGAACCGGAGAAAGATACGGTATATTATGTGACCGATGAAAAGCAGCAGAGCCAGTATATTGATATGTTTAAGGAAAATGGCATTGATGCGCTGATTCTGACACATAATATCGACCAGCCGTTTATTACACAGCTGGAGTACTCAAACCAGAAGGTGCGTTTCCAGCGCATTGACGCAGATTTGACAGACAGCTTCTTAGACGGCGCAGAGGATGAGGCATTTAAAGAGCACAGTGAGCAATTGCCGGAGCTGTTTAAGAAGGCGTTAAACAAAGAAAAACTGACGGTGAAGGTCGAGAAAATCAAGAGCGAGAAGATTTCTGCTATGATTACACTGTCGGAAGAGAGCCGCCGGATGCAGGATATGATGAAGATGTATAAAATGTACGGCGGAGGAGACGATATGTTTGCAGGCGGCGAAACACTGGTGCTGAATGCAAACCATCCTCTTGTAAGGTATCTGGCAGAGCATCAGGAGAGCGAACATGCAACGATGCTGTGCGAGCAGCTGTACGACCTTGCAATGTTGGCGCATCGTCCATTAGAACCAGAAGCAATGACTCACTTTGTAGAAAGAAGCAATAAGATTATGTTGCTTTTGACAAAATAAGGTGCTGCCTGTATGCAGAGCTTTAGATGGCTTTGCATGCAGGCAGTATTTTGCTTTACCAGGAAACCGCTGCTTTATGGAAGTCTTTTTTATGAAAACTTTAGATTATTTCATGAATACCCCCTTTTCAAACTATCCATAGTATGGTATGATAAGGATGTAGTAATCAATACTACGTTGTGAGTAGCGAAAAACTATTTTCTATGGAGGCAAATATGTCTTATAAAATCATTGGCGACAGCTGCACGGATCTGACAAAGGAATTAAAGAAGGAGGGCTGCATTTCTCTTGTGCCGCTTTCCTTGACAATAGAAGATGAAACATTTGTAGATGACGAAACATTCTGCCAGAAGGCTTTTATTGAAAAAATGTCAAAGAGTGAGGAATGCCCAAAGTCGGCGTGCCCATCGCCAGAACGCTATATGAGGGAATTTGAAGGTGCAGAAGAATGCTATGTGATAACGCTTTCAGCGCAGCTAAGCGGTTCCTATAACAGTGCGAAATTAGCAAGATCCATGTACTTAGAAGAACATCCGGAAACTAAAATTGAAATTATAGACTCTCGTTCGGCATCTGTCGGCCAGACACTGATTGCCCTGAAGCTGAAAGAATGGAAAGAGCAGGGACTGCCATTTGAACTCGTACGGACAAAGATTATGGCGTTCCGCGACGGACTGCAGACTAAGTTTGTGCTGGAATCCTTAGAAAATTTAAGGAAGAACGGAAGGCTTACCAATATTGCAGCAATGCTTTGCAACGTTTTAAATATCAGGCCGGTTATGGGCGCTACGCCAGAAGGACAGATTACAAAGCTTGATCAGGCAAGAGGGATGAACAGGGCACTGTCCCGCATGGTAGATTATATTGAAAAAGATGCCACGGATGTGACAACCAAGATTCTTGGCATTGCGCACTGCAACAACAAAGAGCGTGCAGAGTTTGTAAAGCACGAAATATTAAAAAAGATTCCGTTTAAAAGCTGTATCATTGTAGATACCGCAGGAGTTTCCACATTATATGCAAATGATGGGGGCATTATTGTGGCATATTAAGTAAATGTCAGGGCAAAAGGTATTTTGCCCTTAGTTGATGTATGGCTTGCTGTATGCTGCAGCCTTGCGTCTTGATATTACATCAAACATTCAATAAAAAAAGCAGACTTTTGAAGTCTGCTTTTTGCTTTTAGGAACAGTATGTGAATCTTTTTAGATAAAAAAAGAAGCTGGAAATCGGACTTGAACCGACGACCCCTTCATTACGAGTGAAGTGCTCTACCAACTGAGCTATTCCAGCAGCTATTTTGCCAAATCAGTGAACAACAGCACACTGAGACAAAAAAATCGAGGCGACGTGATTCGAACACGCGGCCTCTGCGTCCCGAACGCAGCGCTCTACCAAACTGAGCCACGCCTCGATATAAGATGGAAATGGCAACTAGCCAAACCCGACTATGATATTATGTATCAGAACTTTAAAAATGTCAATAGCAAATTTCAAAATCTCACAGAATCGCATACTGAAACATATAATACCGTATCAGAATATCTGAAGGAGGCAGTGTATGGGATTTTTGACGATTTCCCGGCTGGAATATTCGTATCATACGATGAACGGGGAAACGAAAGCGCTCTCCGACATCAATATAGAAGTAGAAAAAGGAGAATTCCTTGCGATTGTCGGACCGAGCGGCTGCGGCAAATCGACGCTTCTGCATCTGATTGCAGGATTGCTCCCATCTGAGGGGGGAAGCATTGAAATAGAAGGAAAGCCGGTCAGTGAGAGCAGGAGAAGCATTGGCTATATGCTGCAGAGGGACCATCTGCTGGAATGGAGAACAACTTATGAAAATATTTTGCTGGGATTAGAAATCAACCATATGATAAATGAAAAGAGCAAGGCAAGAATTGATGAGCTGCTTGCAGCGTATGGGCTTTCGGCATTTAAGGATGTCCTTCCAAGAGAATTGTCGGGGGGCATGCGTCAGAGGGCGGCTTTGATTCGGACACTTGTGATGGAGCCGGAACTTTTGCTTTTGGATGAACCGTTTTCTGCACTGGACTATCAGACACGCTTAAAGGTGGCAGACGACATCTGCGGCATTCTGAGAAAAGAAGGAAAGACGGCAGTATTGATTACGCATGATATTTCAGAAGCAGTCAGCATTGCAGATCGTGTTATTGTGCTTACGAAGCGTCCGGGAAAGATAAAGAAAGAATTAGAAATCTGCCTGACGCTTCCGGATGGAAGAAAGCCGGAGACGCCGTTTGAGGCACGAAGCGCTGTGGAATTCGGAAGGTATTATAATAAGATATGGAAGGAGCTGATGGATGATGAAGGCAGATAAATCAAATGGGATGTCTGCTGCCCAGACAGAATATCTGAAGCGTTGTGTCCGGCAGAAACGGATCGTGCGTATGTGGCAGTGGTTGTTGCTGCTGCTTTTTTTATTTCTATGGGAAGGCGGAGCAAGGCTTGGGATCATTAACGCATTTGTGTTCAGTTCTCCGGTGCGGATCGTGAAGACGATCGTGTCTATGTCGAAAGATGGAATGCTTTGGTATCATACCGGGATTACGCTGCTGGAAACGTTTGCAAGCTTTTTTCTGATTTTATTTTTGGGAATCGGCTGTGCAGTTCTTTTGTGGTGGAATGAAACACTCTCCAAAGTATTTGAGCCGTATCTGGTAGTATTGAATAGCCTTCCAAAATCGGCGCTTGCTCCTGTCTTTATTGTCTGGCTTGGAGCGAATATGAAAACAATTATCGTGGCAGCAGTTTCGGTAGCAGTATTTGGTTCCATACTGACGCTTTACCATAGCTTTTCTGAAATGGAAGCGGATAAGGTCATGTTGATTTATACGCTTGGAGGAACAAAGAAGGATGCACTTTCTAAGGTGATTCTGCCGGGAAATATTCCGACTCTGATTAGTTTGATGAAAGTCAATTTAGGACTTTCGTTAGTTGGAGTTATCATAGGGGAGTTCCTTGCGGCAAAAGCAGGGCTTGGCTATTTGATTATTTATGGGAGCCAGGTATTTAAGCTGGATTGGGTTATCACAAGCATTGTGCTGCTTTGTCTGATTTCGGCACTTTTGTATCAGGGAATCTCCAGAATAGAACGCAGAAATACCAGAAGTGAACATGCTTCGCATTAAAAATCCTCCTAAAACCGTTTTTCCTAAAAAAAGAAATTTTATTCAAAAATGGCTGTTTGGCGTATAAATATGCAGAAGAGCAAAAAATAAAATAAAAAGAAAATGTATTATTGTATACAAAAAAACCGATGGCCGGCGTTGCATATTTTTGCAGCGGCGGCCAAATGCCGCTATATGACGACAAAATTTGCACTTGACAAAATAGGGAGAACGATAGTACAATACGACTTGTTAAGAAAAAAGTGAATCAGATTCCTATTGAATCGTATGGATTGAGGCGAAGGGGCTTACTTAAGAGGAGAAAACAGCAGCTTTCGCTTTCGTTGTATATTATAGGGTGTCTTATTGCATCAACACGTTAGTGTAGTAAAACGTTGTAGCACTAAGATATCACTGTAATAATAAGAGATAGGAAATTCAGAGGAGCTTAACAAAAAAAGGAGGATAAGTTATATGTTTAAGACAAACATGAGAAAAGCACTTTCTCTTATCCTGGTTTTCTGCATGGTATTCGGCGTTGCCGCATGTGGTAAAAAGGAACAAGATCCGAATACTACTCCGACACCGACGCCGGTGCAGAAGGATCAGGATAACACAACCCCAACAAACGCACCGGACAATCAGAATCCTGATACTCCGGCAACCTACACTTATAACCTTGCAACATCTGCATTCCCAACTAACTGGAATGTACACGATTATGAGACAGCAAACGATGCAGATATCCTGGACTACATTGTAGATGGTTTCTATAGCTTCGACTACAACGAGAACCTGGATGGTTATAAGCTTGTTCCGGCTATGGCAGTTGGCGATCCTGTAGATGTAACTTCCCAGTATGTTGGAAAGTACGGCATCACAGAGGGCGAGACCGCAAGAGCTTGGAAGCTTACGCTTCGTGATGATTTAAAGTGGGAAGATGGTACTCCAATCAATGCCCACAGCTTTGTTACTTCTGCAGAGCTTCTGTTAAACCCGGTTGCTGCAAACCACAGAGCAGATATGCTTTACACCGGTAATATGACCGTTGTTGGCGCAAAGGATTTCTTCTATTCCGGTCGTACCATATGGGTTGATATGATTGGGGACTATGTTGACAACAGCACTCTGGTAGAGCAGGCAGATGGCACACTTACAACAGCAAAGGGTGAGAAGATTGCTATTAAGTTAGACGCACCTAATATGTGGAGCAATAACAGCCTGAAGGCATATCATGGCGCATATCCTGAGTTCTTTACAAAGGATGGGGTAGATCTTTATAATGAAGTAATTGCTCCAAAGGCAGATGCAGACAACAGAGTACTTGTAACAAAGGAAATCATGGAAATCCTGATGAACTTTGCAGCTTATGCGAATGGTGCAGCTACTTTTGATGAGTATGTTGAGGCAAGAGGCGATTATGCATATCAGGAATGGCAGGAATTCTGCTTTACTTACAGCACGATGCCGGAGCATTCTTTTGATGAGGTTGGCGTTATTGCAACAGCAGACAATGAGCTTGTGCTTGTGCTTGAAAAGCCATTAGAAGGATTCTATCTTCTGTATTCTTTAGGCAGCACCTGGTTAGTTCATGAAGAGCTTTACAACAGCTGTGCAAGCGTAAAAGACGGCGTTTATACAAACACCTATGGTACTTCTGTAGAGACAACGATGTCTTATGGTCCTTATAAGCTGACATTCTTCCAGTCTGATAAGGAATATACACTTTCTAAAAATGAAAATTATTATGGTTTGACAGATGATACGTATCAAACAACTGCAATTAACGTAAAATATGTTGCAGAAGCATCTACAAGACTTGAAATGTTCTTAAGCGGCCAGACAGACAGCTATGGCTTAAGTGCAGAAGATATGGAAACCTATCAGGCAAGTGACCACACTTACTATACACCAGGTGCTTCCACTTTCTTCATTGCTTTAAACCCTGATTTAAATGCACTGACTCAGAATCAGGCAAGCCTTGGTGCAAATTATAACAAGACTATCCTTACTGTAAAGGAATTCCGTATGGCTCTTTCCTTTGCTCTGGATCGTGCAAAGTTTGCACTTGCAGTATCTCCTTTGAACAGCCCAGCGTTTGGTATCTTCTCCAGCATGATCGTTTCCAATCCGGAGACCGGTGCAATGTACAGAAACGAAGAGGAAGCAAAGCAGGTACTTGTTGATTTCTGGGGCCTTAGCAACGATATTGGCGAAGGCAAGATGTATGCAGATAAAGACGAAGCAATTGAGAGCATTACAGGTTATAACCTTGCAATGGCAAAGCAGTACTTTGATCAGGCTTATGATATTGCGATTGCAGAAGGCTTAATGAAGGAAACTGATAAGGTAAGCATCCTGAT
>CAJTZB010000064.1 GCA_910583815.1 uncultured Lachnospiraceae bacterium | reverse complement strand
CATCCGAAACAGCCTTTGCAAATGCCGCATAGCCATGTTCTGCCGCCAAGGAAAGTTCTGCAAGGCATTCGCCATCCTGCAAAAAACAATCTCTGTAAAGTGCCGGTCCACCCTCCTCTTTGGTCAGCTGTACCATTTTTCTCTGCAGGGCAAGTGCATCGCTTAAGGAACGTTTTACTTCCTCCATAATCAAGCCAAGGAACGGATGGCTTCCAAATGCCTCTGCATCACACGAAAAACTGTCACGGATGCTATCCAGCCACTGTCCCGGCCAAGGCTGGCTGACCGCATAACGATACAGCCTTTTCACATAATCTTCTATCGGCTTATCGCTTTTGGCGCTTCCGTAACATTCCACAAGGGAGAGAAATGCCATATCTGCCTGTTCGTAACGCTCTTCTAAAAGCTCCGACAGCACATCCGACCAAATAAGCGACAGCTCTGCTTCATCTGCAATCCGAAAACCGGGATCCAGTTTTAACATATGGAAATGTTCCCTGATAACAGACAGACAGAAACTGTGAATCGTCGTAATCTGCGCCCCATGCAGAAGCATCATCTGACGCTGCAGATGCACATTGCCCGGATTCTCCAAGAGTGCTGCCTCTAACGCCGCGCCAATACGCTCCCTCATTTCTGCAGCAGCAGCATTTGTAAACGTCACAATCAGCAGACGGTCAATATCGGCAGGACGCTTTTTATCTGTCAGTTTCTGAATAATGCGCTGTACCAGTACCGCAGTTTTTCCGGAGCCCGCAGCAGCCGCTACTAAAAGGCTACAATCCCTTGCATCCACGACCTGTTTTTGTTGTGGTGTCAGTTTTATGTCTGCCATGTCTGTCTCCTATATTAGTTCCGCAACAGCCCTTCCGATGCACATATATTCTGGCTTAAAATTTCGGTTGTTTACATCATCCGAAATTTAAGCCGTGCATCGTCCGGACGGCTGCTGTTTTTTATCGCGTCCCAAGCCTCTTCGTCTGTTTTGTGGGGCAGTACGCGGTATGTGCTGCCGTTCCTTTTATCAAAACCGCAGACCGCTGTATAGCTGCAATATTCGCAGGCATTGCTGTTTCCGAGCCGGTATGGTGCAATGCGCACGTCACCCTCTAATATCTGCTGCCCTTCCTTGGAAAGCTTGTCAAATACAAAGTCCGAAATCTGTGCAAATCGTTCTGCATCTGCTACTTTGGACGATTTTTTTAAGTGTCCTTCTTTATCGGTTTCTACCGGAATACGGAAGGATTTTACTGATGCGGCAAGTCCTCCTGCCGCATCCAAAAACGCATGATCCAGATTTTGGATTACTTTGGCCTTTTCATTCACAAGTCCCTTAACCCGGAGCTTTTTTAGTATTTCAAGCTTTGGATTGTCACTTTTATCAACGATTGGGTTGTCAATATGATAATAAAACATTGCCGCCGGAATCCCTTGAAAACGTTCCACCGCCGCTGTCATATAAGTGGCAAGCTGCATTGTCAGCCCATAGTACAGCCGTTCCGGCTCAAAATCTTTGATTCCGGATTTATAATCCACTATTTTGATATACCGCTTCCCATCTATCTCACATGTGTCATACCGGTCGATTTTTCCGTACAGGCTCAAATTCCGGTCGGTATGGTAAAACTCTTCTTCAAACCCTGCAGGCGTAAAGCCGCTTCCGTTTAACTGCTCGGACAGCACCTCTACAGTCCTCTTCAGCGTCCGTTCCACGCGCTGCACCATATACGCATTTTTAGAAGAGCTTGCGAAAATATCATTCATATAATCTTCCACTGCCGCCCTTGCACATTGTCCGGCAAGTATATTCCGCTCCTCTGGATCAATTTCCTGCCAAAGCGTCCCCTTGGCAAGCAGTTCTTCTCCGAAACGTTTCAAAGCATCATGATATAAATTTCCGACATCCGGCGCAGCCAGTTCGTATTCCTTCCGTTCTTCCAACATCAGCCCATACTTTAAAAAATGGGCAAATGCACATGCCGCATATTGTTCCAGCCTTGTTACGCTGCCAAGCAGACGTTCCCCATAGAGGCGTTTTGCAGTCTCTGTCTGCAGCTGTTCCCTCTCCTGACGCGCTGCCGCTGCCATAAGCAGACGTTCCTTTTCTTTTTCTCCTGCATGTGCCGAAAAAAAACGATATAGCTCTGCAAATTCTTCTTCCGCTTCCCCGGCTGCAAATTTCCGCAATCCATCTAAAAATGCCCTTCTTCCAAGGTCATTCTGAACCAATGCTTCCGCAGAGTTTTCTTTTGTAACCCCTATGGAAAGCTCTGGGAACAGTGCTTTTACTTTCCCAATCAGATAAGAAATGCGCGCCGACTTTCCGTCATCTCCGACTCTTGCATAAGTGAGGTACAAATGCTCCTTCGGCTTCGTCATATTCATATACAGATAGAACTGCCCAAAACATGCCTTTGCTGCACTGTCCGGTGACAGCTCCAAGTTTCCTTCTAAAAGCTGTTTTCTGTCCTTATCGCTTAAAATACCTCGTCCACCGCCGGGTGCCGGGATTCTTCCGTCATTGACTCCAAGGAAAAACAGCGCACGGATGTCCTTTAACCTCGTACGCTCCATATCGCCAATAACAATCTGCTCTGACCCGGTCGGCACAAGCCCTACTTTTGCCTCATGCAGACCGGTCTCTACCAGCTCCCTATACTCTTTTTTCGTCAGGTGTTCTTCCGGCATCAGCTCTACAAGCTGATCAAACAGCTCCAGCAATACATGGTAAACCTGTGCATACTCCCTCGCGCGCAGACGGTCTCCCTGTTTTAAAAATTCCTCCTGCATACTGCGAAGCCTCTGCTCTACTCTGCGCTCCTTTAAAAAGAAAAACAGCCCTGTCGTCCATTCCTTTACCGTCGCATCTTTTTTCCCAAACAGCGTAAGCACCGGAGAAAGTTCTTCTACCACCTGGGCACGTAGTTCATTTAGCCTAGAAAGCGAAATTTCTGTATGTGTCCGATAAGTTTTCTTCCATTCATGGGAAAACTGCCAGCCCTTCATCCCTACTGCCAGGCAGTAATTCTCCAATATCCAGACATCCTCAGGCTGCCAGCCAGAAAGTATATTTTTCAAATAGGAAATCACATTTTCCGTTGTCAGCCCCTGTTCTGCGATTTTTAAAGTTGCCCTCAGGTAATCAGCACAGAGGTTTTCCGACATATTTTTCTTATAATCCAGAAACGCCGGCAGCCCTGCTTTCTCAAATTCCTGCAGCAGTCTTTCCCCATATGCCGTAATATCACTGCAGATTACCGCAATATCACGGTAACGGTAACCCTCCTCCTGAATCAGCCGTGCCGCTTCAGTTGCAGCAAAACGGCATTCTTCCCTGCTGCCTGCCTCTTCTTGCAGAACCAGTTCCGGAGTGCATTTTCCTTCCATAACAGCTGCCTGTTTATATGCCTCTTCTTTCATCGGCTGCACCGGATACCGAAACATCTGATGCTCCAAATGTGCCAACAGGCTCCCTTCTTGATAGCGCGTACGTTCCGGCTTGGGAAAAATAGGCGGCAGCACCTCACACTTTGCGTCCCTCGCCAGTTCTTCCACCTGTTTTAATGAACGGCAGCTCATATAAAACAGCTCATGGGAACGCGGCATTCCGGCCCTCTCCATACGCCGGTACGCCCCTTCCTCCAATGTAAATGCCAAATAGAGGTTTTCCGCCTGCTGCATCAGCTTTTTTAAAAGAGCATACTGTGATGGCGTAAAACCGGTAAATCCATCCATCACAATCACACACTTTTTCAATAGATTTGATTCTTCAATGCATTCGGCCAGCACATCATAGATGCCTTCCGAAGTCATATAGCGCTCTCCTAAAAAGCGTTCAAACGCCTGATACAAAATCAGGACATCATTTAATTTTTTACAGAGCAATGGAGAATCCTCTGTTTTTTCTATCATTTCCCTCAGCTGCTGTTCCCCGATACCATACTGGTACAGCTCAGACAACAGCGATTTTACCTCTTCTACAAAACCGCTCTGCAAAACATTGGAAGAAAACAGGGCAAGTTTATCTGCGCACTCATTTAAAATCCGCTTGATTACCATGCTTTTTCCAATATCTTTCAGTATAGTTCGCTTCTCTCCTCCAAGTTCCTCAAATACTTTATGGGAGAGGCGTGCCAGACTGATAACATCAATATTAAAAATTCCGCCTGCAGGATGGCGCATCGCCAAATCTTTCTGTGTCTGCAACGTAAACTGCTCCGGCACAAGGAAATAATAGGTCGTATCCAGATGCTCTGCCGCCTGCCTAATTACCGTCTGATAAAGATATTCTGTTTTTCCGGCACCGGAAGCGCCCAAAATAAATTGTACTGCCATTCCTTTCTCCCTCATATATTAGTAACAGGAAATTGTTGGAGGTTCTGATATGTCGAAAACCAAAATCGTCGTAGTGAAAATGAAAGAACTGATTTTTACCATCGTGCTGGTCTGCCTTGGCATCCTTATACTCCTGCTGCTGATGATGTTTTTATTCAGCAAAGACGATAAAAGCCCTGCTGACCCGACCCAAACAGAAGAGACTGCCTTGTATCATGCCGGTGTATACACCTCCGTGCTTACGCTCAATGATACATCACTGAATCTGGAAGTTGTCTGTGATACGAACCACATCAACTCCGTCCGGCTTGTCAATCTTGACGAATCCGTCACAACCATGTACCCTCTTCTGCATCCGGCACTGGAAGAACTGGAGCTGCAGCTGAGCAATGATGTTCCATTTGATGAACTGCAGCTGACCGAAAGCAGCAAGTACACGCAAACGCTTCTGTTAGAAGTCATTGAGCATACACTTGAAAAAGCAAAAGTAAAAGAAAGCGGAAGCTCCAAGTAAATACATAGGCAGCCATAAAGGATAAATGGCACCGTCCGTAGCCCTCTTCAGGTATACAGGCGGTGCCACAGTATTCAGTCTAAATATTCCTTATATGGCGACGGCTCATTTAAAAATGTAATGCCGATAATACCAGGCCCCGTATGTGCGCCGATAGCACAGCCGACATAATTCTCCTCAAACTTTGTGCATCCATACTTTTCTTCTAATGTTTTCCTAACCTCGCAAAGCGTATCATAACAGTCTCCATGCACAATACCAAGTGTCTGCACTGCAAGGTCCGCGCCGCGTTCCCCAACGATTTCAATAAGACGTTTCAGCGACCTTGCCCTGCCACGCGTCTTTTCAATCGCAACCAATGCCCCATCATCATTTACTTCAATAATTGGCTTAATATCCAAAATCCCGCCTGCAATTGCAGATGCCTTGCTGAGTCTTCCGCCCTTTTGCAGATATTCGAGCGTTTCCACCGTGATAATATGCTCCATATGGTCTCTGTGCCATTCAAGCGCCTCTACGATTTTTTCCTTGGATGCACCGTTTTTCTGCATCTGAAGCGCATAGAGAACAATAATTCCAAAGCCAAGCGAAGCGCATTTAGAATCCACAATCGTAATCTGAAAGTCCGGAAATTCCTCTAACAGCTCTCTTTTTGCTAAGTTTGCTGCATTGAATGTTCCTGCAATGCCGGTGGAGAAACAGACATAGATAACCTCGTCGCCCGCTTCTGCATATGGCTTAAAGTTATCATAAAACATCTGCTGGTTGATATGGTAAGTCTTAACATCCTTGCCGCTTCTTAAAATATCATAAAACTCTTCCGGAAATACTGTCTTTCCGTCAAAGTAATCTTTCTCCTCAATCACGACCGGAGTCGGAATTACATGAAGCCCGTATTCTTCTACAATATGCTTTGGCATATCAGTTGCCGAGTCTGTAATAATTTTCAGTGCCATGCTTATCCTCGTTTCTGTACGGCTTAGTTTGATTTCAGACCTGCGGATGCCGTACTGACGCAGATCTGTTCCAATGCTTCCAGCCATTCTCTGGCACAGGCATCGCTTGGCATACGCAGATCGCCGCGCGGCGACAGCGCAACCGAGCCGACTTTTGGCCCATCCGGAATGCAGGAACGCTTAAACTGCTGTGAAAAAAATCTTCGGTAAAACGTCTTCAGCCAATGCAGAATTTCTTCTGCTCCATACTGCCCTGCAAATGCCTTCTCCGCCAGCCGGTACACCTTTTTCGGATGGAACCCGAAACGAAGCACATAATATAAAAAGAAATCGTGCAGCTCATATGGGCCAACCAGATCCTCTGTTTTCTGAGAAATTTCCCCATCTGACGGAGGAAGCAGTTCCGGACTGACCGGCGTATCCAGAATATCAAGCAATACTTTTTCAAGGGCTGTTCCCTGCTGCTCCTTTGCAAAATACTGTACAAGACAGCGCACAAGCGTCTTTGGAACGGAAGCGTTGACACCGTACATCGACATATGGTCGCCGTTGTAGGTTGCCCAGCCAAGTGCAAGCTCTGACATATCCCCCGTGCCGACTACCATGCCGCCCTTCCTGTTTGCAATGTCCATCAGTACCTGTGTACGCTCTCTGGCCTGTGCGTTTTCATAGGTAACATCATGTATGGATTCGTCCTGTCCAATGTCTCTTAAATGCACACGGACAGCATCTGCAATCGGCACTTCAATAAATTCTGTCCCAAGTTCCTTAGCGAGCAGCACTGCATTCTGGTAGGTGCGGTCGGTTGTCCCAAAACAAGGCATTGTGACAGAGACTATTCCTTTTCTTGGAAGCCCCAGCAAATCAAAAGCCTTGCATGTTACAAGCAACGCAAGAGTGGAATCCAGTCCTCCCGAAATGCCAAGCACTGCCGTCTTACAGTTTGTATGCTCCAGACGCTTCCTGAGCCCCATTGCCTGAATCATCGTAATTTCCTTTGCGCGCTTTTCTTTCTCCGCCTCCCACGCTGGAACAAACGGAGTTTTCTCTATGGTCCGCGTCAGCGCTGTCTCTGCGATTCCGTTTTTAAATGATGGGTAGGAGAAAAACACTTCCGTGTATGCTGCGTTTTCCTGTGGCCCAAAGCAGGTAACACGCCTGCGTTCGCTGCGGAGCCTCTGCAAATCAAGTTCCGTCACCAGCATATTACTGAAAAAACGTGCAGATTCTGCCAAAACCGTGCCGCTTTCTGCAATCAGGTTGTGCGCCGCAAACACCAGATCCGTCGTTGACTCCCCTTCGCCGGAACAGGCATACAAATATGCCGCATACAGCCTTGCTGACTGGCTCTTTACCAGTTCTCTGCGATAAGAAGCCTTGCCGGTCGTTTCATTGCTTGCCGATAAATTAACAATCACATTTGCCCCTGCAAGCGCATGCCTTGAGCTTGGCGGAACCACTGTCCATAAATCTTCACAGATTTCAGCCGCAACCGTCATGCCAAGTTCTTCACAGGTAAACAAAAGATCCGTGCCAAACGGCACAAACTGACCGTCAAACAAAATCTCGGTCACTTCCCGCCTTCCGCTGATAAACTGCCTGGTTTCATAAAATTCCGAATACGCAGGAATATTATACTTTGGTACAAACCCAAGCAGCCCTCCGTTCTGAAATGCCGCCGCCACATTGTAGAGCTTGTCTTTTACAAGAAGCGGCAGTCCGGCAAAGACAACGACATCCTTCCCTTCGGTAAATTCCGCAAGCTCCTTTAATGTCCGCTTTGCACCTGTAAGAAGCGTATCCTGCAGAAATAAATCACCACATGTATAACCTGTAATGCCAAGCTCAGGAAATACCAGCAGCTTCACTCCTGCCTCTTCTGCTTCTTTTATCATCTGCATCATTTCTTTTCCATTATAAGCACAGTCCGCCACCTTAAGCTTTGGCGATGCTACTGCCACCTTAATAAATCCATCTTTCATTATATTGCCCCCGGCTTGATATGGAGCATAAAGCCAGCAGGCTGCGAGCAGGCTCGCATCGTCTGACCTTTTGACCCTAATATCATATTTATAGATATTATAAGCATTTTAGGACAAAAAAACAATGCTTTTTCCTATAAAACGAAAAACAACCGAAAGAAACAGCTCTTTCACTGCTTCTTTCGGTTATTTTACTTTATGTGCCTTTTCCATAGTCAGCCTGCGAAAAACTGTCGTCCTTGCAGTATGCTCCCATAGAATTCTTCCTACCTAATTCCAAAACTTTCCCACTATTTCCTTGCTTATCAAAGACGAAAGAAAGTCCGGCCGGTTCTTTTGAAAAGCTCTCAGGCTCTCCAAAAACGCCTCTTTGCTCTCTGTTTTTATTCCGTCAAACGTAGTGTCCAAAGTTCTTCCTTTTACATTCTTCTCTATATATTCTTCTGACTGTTTTTCATAAGCAGAAACCATTGACGGACGCTTCTTCACTGCATTGTTATGCCAATTCAGCATATATTTTAAAGAAGCTACCCCTCCGTCTTTGCTAGAATCAATGCTTTTATATTCTTCATATGCTTCCGGGTCCATTGTCCGCATCATGTCAACTGTATCTGTCGTGCGGACTAAACCGCTTCCATGTCCGAGGTACTTTCCTTTGCTTATGCCATAGTCCATCTTTCCGTCATTGCCAACCTTTCCGGCACTCGCAAGCTTTGCAACCTGCTCCATTGCATTCAGGAAAGATGCCCTGCTGCTCTCTTGCAGAAAATGTCCTGCGGCATACTCTGCCTTTTTCATTCCAAGCGAAATATTGGCCTGCCGCTCCTCTTCCGTCATAGAACTGCTGTTTGAAATCAGGAAATTCTGGCGGATAATATCATATACAAACGCCTGCTCCTCTTTACTGCAATGTTCTACCGCAGCCGCAATCGCTTTATCAGCCTCATAGATTCCTGAATACTCCGGAAGGTGATTTAACACCGGTCCATCCAATTGCTTGATTTCACTTTGGAATGCTGCGTTCCTCGCCTCCATATCTTCCTGCTGCTCTCGTGTCATCCAAGAACCCATCCCCTTTTTGCTTTCCACAAGAGCTGCCATGCCGTCCCCTGAAAATTCAATGATGACTTCATCCCCATACTGTGAACGCACATCCTGCATTGCTTTAAGAGTTTCTTCTTTTGTCATTTTATCCATAATCTTGTTTCCGTGTTCGTCTGTCGTACGGAATTCATATCTTACTACATTTCTATTAATTTCCATTGCCGTCTCGCCTGCCTTCTGCTTTGTAGTTATATAGAATATCGGACAAAAACAGCAAAAAATTCAATGCATTTGCTCTTCTTTAAACTTTTTTTGCCGACTTCTTTGCTGCCTCTCCTTCCGGAAAGATGATTTTAAATACAAAGAAGAAGATTACCATCGAAATCCCTCCCATTAAGACGGTAGTTCCAATATTATACAGCCAGTTTGGAAGCATCCGGCTTGCTACTGCCACCCAGACGCAGTTGATGGAGTTTACAACCAAGGTAATCAAAACCCATGCAATGAAATACCACACTGCCTGATACCACGGATTTCCCTTGCTTCGGAACGTAATGTTCCTTTGCAGCGGAAAGTTAATGCACTGTGCCAGAAATGACCCGGCAAGCATTGCAATCAGATAGCCGGCGCCTCCTCCGATGATGACGTTTCCGGCAGCATCATACAGCACGTCGTACCCAATGGCATTCCATGTAAAATCAATGCCAAACAGATGGGCAGGTACTGCCGGCCAGCTCCATTCCATGCCTGCCAGCCGAAGTCCCAGCAGATTTGGCAGGAATGCATAAATAATGTACTGTACTACCGTAACGGCATTGCTGAACAGGAAAAACAGCCCTCCCTCGCGCACCCACTTAGATGCCTTCGGATGCCGTTCCTCAAAATCATTCCACCAGCGAATTATATTTTTCATGCTCCACCTCTTTTACTTTCTTTGATATTCCTAGCGTTGCCATCTGTACCCAACGCTATCTTAACAGAAAAAAAGTATCTTCGTCTGTTTTCTGCATAAACAGTCCCTTTTCTGCCTAAATGGTACTGTCAAAACATCTTCTTTACTGTCTGTTTATCCGGCTTGCAAGAAGAAGTCAGCGGTATTGCTTTGGAATAAATGACTCTTGCAGGCAGTTCAATTTTGGATAAAACCGCAGATAAATCCGCCTCGGTTTCCGAAACTATCATAGCACATGGGACTTCCCCCTGTGCTTCGTCCGGTATCCCGACAACACATACGTCCTTAACCTGCGGAATGGATAGAATTTTCCGTTCTATCTCTGCCGCGGAAAGATTGTTTCCGTTACGGATTATAATATCTTTCTTGCGCCCGGTGATATGTAAAAACTCCTTTTCATCCAAATATCCCAAATCGCCCGTATGCAGCCAGCCGTCAGCATCCGTCGTTTCTCCATCTATATAACCTTTGGAAGCTGCAGGGCTTTTTACAAGAACTTCCCCATCCTCTGCTATTTTCACCGTATTCATTGAATAAATTCTGCCTACACTGTCGCATCTGTCGTTTCTATCGTCTGTGTAGCTGCCGCAGGAAATTCCGATGCACTCGCTCATTCCATACACAGGAATCAGCGTAATCCCCAGCTTCTTCTCTATCCTTAAAAACTGTTCCTTTGTACACGGCCCTCCGCCGATCAGCCCGCATCTCAGATTGAGTTTTCTTTGTCCCACTTTTTCCGCAAGGCTTAAATACATGCCTGGCACGCCGTTAAGCCGAGTTACTTTATACTTTTCCATGCAGTCAAGGATATATTCGGTATCCATGCGTTCAGGTACAAATATGCTGTGTTTTGTTACAACCGCTGTCATGATAAGTGCCAGGCCAAATACATGAAATATAGGCACAATTAAGATATTGACATCATCCGGACGGTATCCGCCGATGCTTTCAGTATCCAATGAATTGTTTATAAAATTATATTGGCTGAGCTTAACGGCTTTTCTTCCTCCTGTAGACCCCGAAGTGAAGATAACCGTACCTGTTGCCTTGGCGTCGTCTGCAAGGATGATTCCGCTGCCATCCGTTCCACTAAAGCCAAGTTCTGTTTCCTTACCGCAGACAGACAGGCTGCTGCCGCTTATTTGAATATCCTCTTTCATTTCCTCGTGCGGACCATACATTACCGCAACTCCGCCGATAAACTGCAGGGCGTAAAATATAAGTATGCTCTCCACAGTGCGCTCTGCCTTTACCGCAACAAAAACTCCTTTCTCTATTCCTCCGTCCTGCATCTGCTTTGCAAGGCATCTGGAAGTATGAAAAGCCTGAGCCACTGTATAGCTTTTATGCTCATCGGAAATAAACAGATTGCCCCCTCGTTCCGCCGCGTATTCTTCAAAATAAGAATATAAAGTTTTTTCACATGGTATCATACCCTTCTCCTTTAAAACTGAAAATATTGAAAAGCACTTGTATCGCCTATAGCCGCAAATGCAAACCAGCAAAGCATTACGGCAAATATTCCATAGATAAACACACTTATAGTAACCGCCATGTTTTTGTCTGCCAAAGGCAAGGCATTTTCTTTCTCCTTCGGCAATTTATATATTGCTGCCATTACAACAAGGAATACTGCAAGCTGGATAATCTGCAAGGTGTTCATTCCCAAATGAACCATAGTCAGGCCAACCGTATCCCAAGCGGTAAACATCTGTCTGAAAGCAATTCCGGCTTCTGCTATGCTCTGCGCGCGGAAGAGCACGCAGCTGAATGTAAACATCAAAAATATTACTGCCTGCCGCACAAGCTGTACAGAAGGATTACACAGATTGATGTTTGCTTTTTTGCAAAACTTTTCAAATGGTTTAGAAAGCAGCGTTTCTATGCTTATCATCACGCCTGCAGCCAACCCCCATGCTACAAACGTCCAGTTTGCGCCGTGCCATAATCCGCAAAGAACAAATACAATCAACGTGTTTCCTATTTTTCTTGCCGTACCTTTGCGATTGCCGCCAAGAGGTATGTATACATACTGCACAAACCACTGGTTTAAAGTGATATGCCACCTTCGGAAAAATTCGGTATAGCTTACCGAGGTCAGCGGCTTATCAAAGTTCTTGGAAAGTCTTACGCCCATCAGCCTTGCCGAA
>CAJTZB010000063.1 GCA_910583815.1 uncultured Lachnospiraceae bacterium | reverse complement strand
CTTATCTGCGAAAAGGGAATACACATTATCTTTCCTATGAGGAAGCAGATGAGGATGGAAAACTGACAAAAAACCGCATTAAGATTACAGAAGAAACGTTGGAAATGGTAAAGCAGGGCAGTATTACAACACAGATGTTTTTTGAGGTTGGGCAAAAGCAGTATACCTGCTACTCCACTCCGTTTGGAGACATGACGCTTGGAATCACGACAAACCGCCTGCATACAAGCGAAGAGGATGGAAAATTGTCCGTATGCCTGATGTATGGCCTGGAGATTAATGAGGCTTATATGTCAGAATGTGAGCTGAATATTGAGGTAAAAGAAACAGGGCTGCTGCATTAAAACTCCTTTTAGGGTTTTAGTGCGGCAGCCTTGCTTTCTGAAGAAAATTTACTGTTTTTTGAATTTAGATGTTATTTTCTTGAAGAATCCCTGCTTTTGTGGCCTTGCTTCCAAACTGCTGCGAAGCCCTTTCACGTCAATGATATAAATGCCGTTCATTACCGCTTTAACTTCTTTTTTGACAGGAATTAAGTCAAAAATTTTGGCATCGCACATTAAGGTGGTCACTTTTGGGCCGATTTTTGCTTTTACGACCGGAACTTTGGAACCACGTAAGTACTTTGGTGTCTGCTCAAGGACAATCTTTGGAAATCCCGCGTCTTTGAGTTTCATCATTTTTTTGTCAATTACAAGGATTGAATAGGTCTGTGCACCTGCCATCATGCTCTGCTGAGCAGCTTCTGACTTCTTTTGCATTTTGTTGCCATATATCATCAAGGCAATCAAAGCAATGAGCAGTATACCGGTGATGACAAGCAGCACGATACTCCATACTGGCATAAGTTGATACCTCCTCTTTTTGTTTTATTTTTTCCCTTTTTGGAAACGTGTTCCCGCTGTATAATCCGTTATTTTTTATCTATATACAGCTTATAAAACGCACAAATTATATTGATACCCAGACATATTCCCAGCACGATTGCTTCTATCATCATGTTATCCGGATCCATATGTCCTTGTATTTCAAATCCTAACAAAACCACAACGAAAAATTCAACGATAAGTATAAGAATTTGAATCCAAAAGACGGCTTTTTTCATTTCTTACCTCCCACGATTTGTACCTTATTTGAAATCCTTTCGGAAACATAATGCCAAAAAGAGGGGTTATTTTTTTATGTAAGCCTCATGTCCTTTCAACATTTCTGTGATGATGTCTCTTGTATAAGCGCCAAGTGTTTTGCACTCTTCTTTTGACAGGCTCTTTGGATCGATTGGCTTTCCGTATTCAATGACGGTCGGCGCTTTGCGAATCCAAGGAAAGTGGTTTTCTAATATTTCGTCTGTACCAGAAATAGCAACCGGGATGACAAGGCAGCCGGTTTTTACTGCCGGTTTTAAAGAACCTTCTTTAAAAGGAAGCAGTTCTTCCGTATGGCTTCTTGTGCCTTCTGGAGAAATAAACATAGAATAGCCTTGGTTGATGTTTTCAATGCAAGTGAGAATCATCTGCATTCCGGCCCGCAGGTCTTCACGGTCTAGGAAAATGCAGTTGACAAGCCGCATCCACCAGCTTAAGAACGGAATCTTTTTAATTTCTATTTTTGCTACAAAGCCGGTCAGAGTTGGTACGGTGCTGTAGGCGATTGGGGTATCAAGCAGGCTGCGGTGGTTTGCGACATAAAGCACTGCCTGGTCCTTTGGAACATTTTCCCTGCCAAGCACGACGGTTCTTGTTCCGGTAAAAAACATAATGAACCGAAAGCCAATGGCAACGGTTTTCTGAGCAATGGCCGAACAAAGACGCCGGTGCTTTTTCTGAAGGATAAGAAGCACAAGATAGAGCGGAAGGGTTGTTATAAAAAATATGACAAAGGCAAGCAATACTAGAAAAGTTCGCATGGTTTCCTCCATTTTTCTGTCTGCTGATACTGTCTAAAAGGCAGTATCAGCATGGACTGACAATTGTCAGCCGACAGGATATTCTTCTGTTCCAAATTCATCCCAAGGGTCTGGGTTCTCTTCTATCTGCTGTCCGCCGGACTGTTCTGGGTCGGTATCCCACAGATTGTCAGGCGTTTCAGGATCATCAGGTTGTTCCGGGTCGGTAACTTGCGGAGTATCCGACTGTTCTGGATCAGTATTCTGCGGGACATCAGGCTGTTCCGGATCAATGACCTGTGGAGGGTTCTGCTCTTCATTTTGTTCCGGTTCTTGTGAATCCGAACCTTGGTGGTTCAGAGCCAGATAGTATTCTGATGGAAAAAGCGGAAGCCCGGCTTCGTCATAGAAGAAGCTTCCGGTTTCTGAATCAATGAATGGCTCATAAAATAGAACAGAACCGTCTGCTTTATAGGTCAGACCTCCGTTTTCACGAACCGGGAGCTTTTGCAGAATATTTCCGTCGGCCGTGATAAATGCATTGCCATTTCCGTCAACAACAGGTTCTGAATACAGCAGGTTTCCGTTTGCATCTTTAGCAAGTGTGCCATCTGCATGGAACAATGGCTCTAAAAATACAGGCTTATTGTTGTAATTGAGCAGCAGATTTCCTTCCGAATCAAAATAAGGCTTTTTGAAATAAGGCGTATCCTTATCTGTCAACAGAAGATTTCCGGCTACATCATATATTGGTTCTAAATAGAGTGTGGTGCCATCCAGTTTCACCGCGGAGCCATTTGCATTTGTGACCGGAAGCAGCAAATGTGGATAGCCGCTTGCTGCAGAGATGGAAAGCGTCCCATCCTTCAGATACAAAAGCTTTCCCCCCATTATTGAAGCGTAGAGACGGTAAAAACGGTTGGACGACATATCAATCAGTGGAAGCGTTGCAAGTTCTGAGAGTGTATGCTCAGGGGAAGTTCCATAGTATTCATCCAGTGTCAGGCCGGTTGTATGCAGGTAATAAGCAAGTGGGACACCAACATAGCGGATGTGCCACGGCTCATAGGCATATCCGGTAATACTTTCCTTATCCTTCGGATAACGGAGAATAAAACCGAACCGCCAACAGTTTTCTTTTAACCAAATACCTTCTGGTGTGGAAGCAAAACTATTGGTCAGGGAATAGCCAATGGATGAACAGGATACATCAATTGCAAGGCCGGTCTGATGCTCGCTTGTTCCAGGCGCGGCAGAGTAGAGATTTGTATGCCGCAGGCCCTTGCGTATTAAGTTTGTGCCGTATATATCGTACTGACGGTCATAGGAACGATAACCCGAAACACCATAAATCGTCAGGTTTTCCTCAGTCAATGCAGCAAGATACAGCTCTTCCAAAGCATCAGCTGCGATTTTGCGCAGTTTTCTTTTTTCTGAGGTTTTGTCAGAAAAGCTAAATGGAATATCCGGTACAACGAGGTCGGATGGAGCATAGTTTTGATCCAAAGGATGCTCTCTGTTAACCAAAAAGCTATAAGTACTTTCCAAATCTGTATTGAGTGAGACAGGTGCCGGGGCAACCGTCGGAATCGGTGTAGGTGTCGGAGTTGGGGTCGGCGTTGGTGTAGGTGTTGGAGTAAGGGTCGGCGTTGGTGTCATGGATGGCTCCGGCTCCTTTGTTCCTGATGCATCCGGAGCCTGCGTGACATAATCAACAAAATTCGGCGGGCTGGTCGGAGTGGCATCCGTAGCGGCATATGGCAGCTGTGTGCCACAGCCATAAAGCAGCAGAACTGCAGCGACTGAAAAAAACAGTGCCGTAACTGATTTTTTATATTGCATGATATTCCTCATTTCTAATGCTGATGACAAAGAGCTACTGAATGTTCCTTGTCTGCCTGTGAATCACATCAAGCAGCTGGTTCTTTGTGGTATAGAGGCGGTCGGACAAGTCCACATAAACATTTTGCGGATTGACAAAACGCCTTGTTTCGTCCCAAAGCGTATCCAGTTCCTTCTGGCAATAGGCACGGATGTCCATGACGGAAGGGGATTCATATACGCAGTTCCCTTTTAGGAACACAGGGACAAGCAGATTTCTGACGGTAAAGGAGCCTGCAGGAAGCGTGGTGCGTTTCCATGTTGCAATCGGGTCAAACAGATGCAAAGGCTCATTTTCCGGAATGATTTCGTCTGCAAAGGCAATCAGGTCTGCTTTGATTTTCTTTGTTTCTTTATCATAGATACGAAATACGGTTTTGTTTCCCGGATTTGTAATTTTAATCGGATTTTCGGACAGCTTGATTTTTGGGATAAATACGCCGTCTTTTTCAATAGCGGCAAGTTTATAAACACCGCCAAACGCCGGCCAGTCCTTAGAAGTAATCAGGTTTGTGCCAACACCCCATGAATTGACTGCTGCTCCCTGAGACTTTAAGCTGTCGATTAAGTATTCGTCAAGGTCGCTTGATGCACAGATGGAAGCATCGGTAAAACCTGCGGCGTCTAACTGCTTTCTTGCTTTTTTGGAAAGATAAGCAAGGTCGCCGCTGTCTAAGCGGATGCCATAGCGTTTTGGAAGTTTTCCTTCTCTGCGCAGTTCTGTAAATACCTGAATTGCATGCGGCACGCCGGAATGAAGAGTGTCATATGTGTCCACAAGCAAAGTGACGTTGTCCGGATAGAATTCCGCATACTTACGGAAAGCAGTCAGCTCATCGGAAAAGCTCATAATCCAGCTGTGTGCGTGGGTACCGAGTGCAGGAACATCAAATATTTTGGCAGCAAGCACGTTGCTTGTCCCGATGCATCCGCCGATAACCGCTGCCCTCGCACCATAAGTTCCGGCGTCCGGACCTTGTGCGCGGCGCAGGCCAAATTCCATAACGCCGTCACCTTTGGCTGCATAGCAGACGCGGGCAGACTTTGTTGCAATCAGGCTTTGGTGGTTTATCATTGTAAGCACTGCGGTTTCGACAAGCTGTGCCTCTATAATCGGAGCAATGACTTTTAACATTGGCTCCATCGGAAATACAACGCTTCCTTCCGGGATTGCATAAATGTCTCCCGAGAAACGGAAGTTTGCCAGATAGGTTAAAAAGTCCTCATCAAACACATTCTGGGAACGGAGATATTCAATGTCTTCCGGAGAAAAGTGCAGGTTTTTGATGTAGTCTATTACCTGCTCCAGTCCTGCACAGACAGAATAGCCGCCGCCGCATGGGTTCTCACGGTAAAACGCGTCAAAAATAACGATGTCGCGGTTGTTTGTCTTATAGTAGCCTTGCATCATAGTCAGTTCATAAAAATCGGTGAGCAAGGTTAGATTTTGTTCCGTCATAACTTATCCTCCTAATTCAAGAACAATAATGCCATATCAGGCTGTTGTGTGCCGTTACCCCTGCCCGATATGCATTCTCTTTTAGTATAGCACAAATTCCGCAAACTACAAAGTAAAATTTTATTATGTTTTAAGAACATGATTTCGCTTGACGAAAGATAGCAAATGTACTACATTAATAGTTATGAAAAAGGAGAGATTTGTAGAAATGTTTCGATTCTATTACTGTATATTTATGAACTTATTCCGTGCTCCATATGAAATTCCAAGGTTGATTTATATGGCATCGCATCCTGAAAAATATTCCCTTGAGAAACGCTATAAAAAGGTAAGGCATATCGTTCAGCTGATGAAGAGAACGGGTGGCGTACATACAAAGGCATATGGGACAGAAAACCTGCCAAAAGAAGGCGGTTATATCATGTATCCAAACCATCAGGGAAAGTATGACGCACTTGGCATTTTCCATACTCATGAAAAACCTTGCTCCGTGCTGATGGATGAAGCACGTTCTCATGCTCCGATTACAAGTCAGGTTGTTGATTTGGTGGAGGGCAAACGTATAGAAAAAGACAATATCCGCCAGTCAATGAGGATTATTTTGGAAATTGCAGAGGAAGCTGCGGCAGGAAAACGCTTTATTATTTTTCCGGAAGGCGGCTATTTCCATAATCATAATGTAGTAAAGGAATTTAAACCAGGCTGCTTTAAAAGCGCTTTGAAAGCAAAGGTGCCAATTGTGCCTGTGGCGCTGATAGATTCTTACAAAGTCTTTGAAGGTTTCCATCCGGGAAGGGTCTATACGCAGGTGCATTACCTGCCGGCAATTCCGTATGAAGAGTATAAGGAAATGAAAACAGTGGAGATTTCTGAACTGGTCCGTCAGAAGATTATTGATAAAATTGATGAGGTGCTGAAAGAGAGAGAAAGCTGAAAACGCATAGAGGTTTTGCGGCGGTAACTAAGAACCGGAGTCTTGCAGAAGTTCCCTTTTGATGGAATCAATCTGCAGAACTCCGGTTGTGATTTATGGAATCCTCGCAAAGAGTGGGTTCTGTTGGTTAGATTTTTTTGCTTCCCCAAAAAACGCGCCGGTATACGGTTCTGTCAGAAAAACGAGTAGAAGAGCTGGATACCATGTCTTTCATTAAGTCTGAGTAGTGTATATCAGGATTATTGCTTAATATAAGGAAAAAGGATTGTCGGTCTGCGCTGCTTTCTTTCTTGCCCGGATAGTCGGTTTCCCAAAGGAGCAGCATATGCGGATACCCGGCTGCCGTGTTTTTCTGCCCTTCCGGCAGGTCGGTTTCAAATGCATAGTACAGACCGTCCCGATAGAAAATATCGGTATAAGAAACATACTGTTCTTCTGTATCCTCATGCCATAGGCTGTATAAACGCAGCTGTGCTTCTTCGCCCTGCCCTGCCTGTGCCAGGAAGGAATTCAGAAGCTCTTCTCCGCTTTCAAGGCAACCGTCCTTAAAAATCACATATCCATTTTTCTCTGCGTCTTTTGCTGGAATATCCCCGGTTTTTTGGAAACCAAGATATTCGCCGTTTTCATCAAACAGAAAGCTCAAATCGTTGTCTGGTTCTGGGGCATCTTCTTTTTTGCAGCCTGCCAGTGAAAAAAGCAGGAGCAGGAACAAAGTATAGTATGCTGTTTGGTGAAGAAATTTCCCTTTTTTCATAAGGACCTCCGGTTCTGTGTTTTGTGGCGGGAGGAACATGTCTGCCTATTAATGTAATCACATAAATATATTACCACATAAGAAGGAAAAAGTAAAATCGAATATAACCCCCCTTTCTCATTTCAACCCTAATTCTATTTGGATGTTTGCGAAACTCAAAATTTCCTAAAAAGTGTTATATGATATTTTCTTGCTGTGTCTGATGAAAAAACAACAGTTCCATTTCCTCTGGTGTCTCTTTCATGTCTCGTAATACCCATTCATTGGTCAGTCCCCAGAGCCCGCCTGACATAAAAGCGGTCTGATAGGCATTGGAAACTTCTCCTGTAAGGCTTTGTTTCCCACACATAATAATATGTTCCATTAAAAGATGGGAAAGTCCGGCTTTGTATAGGAGGCGGAGTTCTTCTTGCATATTTAGGAAATGTTGAAACATCTCAGAAATAACATGAGAATACCTGTCCGGTTCTGCAATAAAACCGGACCACCATGCAGACGTGTGTTCTGTCAGGTACTGGCGAAGGATTTCATCAACTGATTGATAATTCCTATAAAAAGAATTTCGGCTGACGCCGGCAGTTTTTACTAATTCAGATATGCTTATATTATAGTAATTTTTCTTTTTCATCAGCTTGAATAATGCTTTTGTAATGCAGTCGCGTACAAATAAATTGGCAGGGTGTTTTCGCTCCATAAATAATCTAATCTCCTAAAAATAGAATCTGCAAACCGGTGTTAAGTGTGCAACAATTGTACCATAAAAGAACAAGGTATTCAAGGCTATGGGAAAACTGGAGCAATTTCTGTGGTTTTGTACCAGTGCAGAGTTCCTGTATTGAAGAAGGCCTATTGGTGTGGTACAATTGTTGCAGTCAAAAACAAATGACAGCGTTGGTGTACAGAGATGCTATTGACTGGAGAGTTGTACTGTACATAAAACATCCGGAATCTGAAAGGGGCATGGATATTAAGATGAAAAAAGTATTAAAAATTATAGGAATTTTGCTTCTTTGCATCATTGCCTTCATTGTGGTGCTGCTTATATTTTTGTCAAAAAGGCAATTTGTTGCCAAGGATTACAGTGAAAAGACAGAAACAGGCGGGACGATAGAAGCGAACTATATGAAACGCGGAGCATATGAAGTTTCCTATTATGAAGAGCCAACAATGCAAGGGTTTGAAAAGTACGAAATATATTATCCGACAGAGTTGAAAAGCAAAGATAAAAAATACCCTGTTGTAGTTTTTGCCAATGGAACCGGCGCTAAGGTTTCAAAATATCATGCGCTATTGGAGCATATGGCGTCTTGGGGATTCATTGCAATTGGCACGGAAGAAGAATATGACTGGAACGGCTTTGCATCGGAAATGTGCATACGGCATCTGATGAAACTAAATGAAATTCAGACCGTTGATGAAAAGGAAAATATTTTTTATGACAAAGTCGATTTTGACAATGTTGGAATTACAGGGCATAGCCAGGGCGGAGTAGGTGTTATCAGCGCAATTACAGTCACGGAGCATAAAGACATTTATAAGGCGGCTGTTGCGCTATCTCCTACGAACAAAGAACTGGCGAAAAATCTGGAATGGGAGTATGATGCAACGAAAGTCAGCACCCCTATTATGCTGCTGTCCGGAGCTGGCGGAGGAGACGACTGGGTTGTAACCGGTGAACAGCTTCAAGATATTTATCAGGATATAGATGCCAGAAAAGTTATGATGAGGAGAAAAAATACTCCTCATGGCGAAATGCTTTATTCTGCTGATGGGTATGTGACGGCCTGGTTTATGTGGCATTTGCAGGGAGATGCAGAAGCAGCGAAAGCGTTTGTTGGAGACAATCCGGAGATAATGGACAATGAGATGTATCAGGACCAGCAGAGAGATATAAAAGTTATTGATAGCGTCAGTGTACAAAAGGACAATACTCTCTTAAAAACCAGAATAAGCAGGTCTTGACATTTTCCAAGTTTTATTTATAATGTTTCTATAGCGTCGGTGTCAGATAAGGCATGTTGCTGTTTGTACGCCAACGCAGAAAAATCTTTTAAAAACGTTTCAGGAAAGACAGTAGCCGTAAGTCTGTACAAAGTATGTGCAGCAATACGAAAGCTTCAGCGAAGCCGGGAGGGTGGGAGCCGGCCGCGAGTAGAGTACGGTGAATATCCCTTTCCGAGTTGCAGGTCGAACAAAGTGCCGGAAGCGGGCTTTCCAGTAGGCTGTGCCGGGTTCCACCGTTATATGGATAGGGTATCAGATTTTGATAAGCTGTGCGGCCGGCTTTTGTAAAGCCGGAACTCTTGGCAATCAGAATTGGTACGCGAATGGGTGGTATAACGAATGTAGAGGCTCTTCGTCCCGTTTGCAGGGAGAAGAGCCTTTTTTTATTTCATAGGAAACAGCAATAATCCAGACAGTGCGCAGTTTCAGTTATAGGCGCGTTCCGTAACGATAGCTCAAACTTGGGTGTCGTGTACCGGCAGGACTATTGCAGGATGGGAATAGGAGGTCATCTATGTACAAAAAAGTAGACACGAACATGAACTTTGTGGACAGAGAAAAAGCCGTGGAACTGTTTTGGAAGGAAGAAGGCATTTTCGAGAAGAGCATGGAATCCAGAAAGCAGGGACAGACATATACATTTTATGACGGTCCTCCAACGGCAAACGGCAAGCCTCATATCGGGCATGTGCTGACCCGCGTTATCAAGGATATGATTCCGAGATACCGTACGATGAAAGGATATATGGTGCCACGTAAGGCGGGCTGGGATACTCATGGGCTTCCGGTGGAAATCGAAGTAGAAAAGCTGCTTGGCATCAACGGAAAGGATCAAATTGAAGCCTATGGCTTGGAGCCGTTTATCGGAAAATGCAAAGAAAGCGTCTGGAAGTACCAAGGCATGTGGGAGGATTTTTCCGGTACAGTTGGCTTTTGGGCAGACATGGAGCATCCGTATGTTACTTACCATGACGACTATATGGAGTCTGAGTGGTGGGCGCTGCGGAGTATTTGGGATAAAGGGCTTTTGTATAAAGGATTTAAGATTGTGCCTTATTGCCCACGCTGCGGCACGCCGCTTTCTAGTGCCGAGGTAGCGCAAGGGTATAAAGACATAAAGGAACGCTCTGCGATTGCACGGTTTAAAGTAAAGGAAGAAGATGCTTATATTCTGGCATGGACAACAACTCCTTGGACGCTTCCGTCCAATGTTGCACTCTGCGTAAATCCGGAAGAGACGTATGTCAAGGTAAAAGCAGCAGACGGCTATACTTATTATATGGCAGAAGCACTTTGCGGCGCTGTGCTTGGTAAGCTTGCAGTAAAAGAAGATAAGGAAAAAGGCATTGCGGCAAAACCGGCATATGAGGTGCTTGCCCGCTATACCGGAAAAGAATTGGAATATAAAGAGTATGAGCCGTTGTTTGACTGTGCGGTGGAACTTTGCAGGCAGCAGAACAAAAAAGCTTACTATGTAACCTGCGACGGCTATGTTACATTGACGGACGGTACTGGCGTTGTCCATATCGCGCCGGCATTTGGCGAAGATGATGCAAAAGTCGGGCGCACTTATGACCTTCCATTTGTACAGCTTGTGGACGGACAGGGCAATATGACGAAAGAGACCCCATATGAGGGTGTATTTGTAAAAAAGGCAGACCCAATGGTTCTGGCAGACTTGGAAAAGAAGGGGCTGCTGTTTGATGCTCCGAAGTTTGAGCACAGCTATCCTCACTGCTGGAGATGCGATACTCCGCTGATTTATTATGCAAGAGAGTCCTGGTATATCAAAGAGACTGCAGTGCGTGATGAACTGATTCGCAACAACAATACGGTCAATTGGATTCCAGAATCCATTGGAAAAGGAAGATTTGGGAACTGGCTGGAAAATATTCAGGACTGGGCAATTTCCAGAAACCGCTACTGGGGAACACCGCTTAATATCTGGGAATGTGAATGCGGACATCGCCATTGTGTCGGCAGCAGACAGGAGCTTGTAGAGTTAAGCGGAAACGAAAAAGCAAAGACCGTTGAGTTCCACCGTCCTTATATTGATGAAATTACGCTGCCTTGCCCGAAATGCGGAAAGCAGATGAAGCGTGTGCCGGAAGTGCTGGATTGCTGGTTTGATTCCGGAGCTATGCCGTTTGCGCAGCATCATTATCCGTTTGAGAACAAAGAGCTGTTTGAGCAGCAGTTCCCGGCACAGTTTATTTCTGAGGCAGTGGACCAGACCAGAGGCTGGTTCCATGCACTGATGGCGGAATCAACGCTGCTGTTTGACAAAGCGCCATATGAAAATGTTATTGTGCTTGGGCATGTGCAGGATGAGAACGGCCAGAAGATGAGCAAGAGCAAAGGAAATGCGGTAGATCCATTTGAAGCATTAAAAGAATATGGTGCAGATGCCATTCGTTGGTATTTCTATATCAACTCTGCTCCGTGGCTTCCGAACCGTTTCCACGGCAAAGCAGTACAAGAAGGCCAGCGCAAATTTATGGGTACGCTTTGGAATACCTATGCGTTTTTTGTACTGTATGCGAATATTGATGCGTTTGATGCAACAAAATATACATTGGAATATGAAAAATTGTCTGTCATGGATAAATGGCTGCTGTCCCGGCTCCATTCTACCGTAAAAGAGGTAGACGACAGCTTGTGGAATTACCGGATTCCGGAGGCTGCAAGGGCTCTGCAGGATTTTGTAGATGAAATGAGCAACTGGTATGTGCGCCGCGGCAGGGAGCGTTTCTGGGCAAAGGGCATGGAGCAGGATAAAATCAATGCCTATATGACGCTTTATACTGCGCTTGTGACGATTGCCAAAACAGCTGCTCCAATGATTCCGTTTATGACCGAGGATATCTATCGCAATTTAGTATGCAGCGTTGATGCAGGTGCACCAGAAAGCGTGCATCTGTGCGATTTCCCTGTGGCAGAAGAACGTTTTATTGACAAGAAGCTGGAGAAGGAAATGCAGGAGGTTCTGCAGATTGTCGTGCTTGGGCGCGCCTGCAGGAATGCTGCGAATATCAAGCAGCGCCAGCCGATTGCGACAATGTACGTAAAGGCAGAACAGGAGCTTCCGGAGTTTTTCCGTGAGATTGTGGCGGATGAGCTGAACGTAAAAAATATGGAATTCACGAATGATGTCCGTTCATTTACTGCATATACATTTAAGCCTCAGTTAAAGACGCTTGGAAAGCGTTTTGGCAGCAGGTTAAATGCA
>CAJTZB010000062.1 GCA_910583815.1 uncultured Lachnospiraceae bacterium | reverse complement strand
TTTTTGACTGGATTCCATCCTCAATCAGCTGGCGCACAGTCTTTCCAAAAATATTTGTCTCAAAAATTCCTTCCTGACCGATTTCGCTCTGTTCCTTCATATATTGAATCAGATCATTTGCCTGTTCTTCCGTGCCGACAATCGGCGCAATCTCTGTTTCTACGTTTGCGCGTATCAACTGTGTGGAAGGCGCAGTTGCCTTTATTTTTACGCCATACTTATTTCCATGCTTTACAAGTTCTGGCTCAGATATTGTAATTTCGTCAAGCCCTGGCTGTACAACCCCATAACCGCTCTGCTTTAACTCCTCCCATGCCTTTCCAAGCGTGCTGCATTCTTTCTGTGCCTCAGCAAGCTGATACAGCACTTTCATAAAGTCATATTCATCTTCTACGTGTGTACCAAGTGTTTCGCTCAGCATCTCATAATAATACTTATCCTGCATGCGGATGCTGCAATTGACAACGCCTTCTGCACGTCTCTGCTCTTCAATGGAAATCTTTTTCACATAGTCACAGTTCACATCCAGCTTTTCTTTCGGAATATCCCTCATGCATCTGTAGCTTTTTATCATTTCCTTTAACGACATGATGATTCCTGCCTTTACCGGATGTACCGACGGAAGCATTTCCACCCACTTTGGAAGTGAAAAATTAATTCTGCGAATCGGGAAAGATGCCAATATCAGTTCCATCATTCTTGTGATGTCTTCTGACTTTAACTGCTGGCAATTGACCGGATATACCGAAGTATGGTATGCCAGTTCCAGTTCCTGCGCCAGTTCCTTTGTCTCTCTCGCATAAGGTCTGGAAGAATTGAGCAGCACAATATATGGTTTTCCGATGCGCTTTAGCTCCGCAATTGTCTGCTGCTCCGGCGCTATGTAATTTTCTCTTGGGATTTCCCCAAAACTCCCGTCTGTCGTCACGACAATCCCGATGGTTGAATGCTCTTCAATAACTTTTCTTGTTCCGATTTCTGCTGCTTCTAAAAATGGAATCTCTTCCGGCGACCACCGTGTTTTTACCATGCGCTGCGCGGAATCTTCCATGTGTCCAAGCGCACCTTCTGTCATATAGCCGACGCAGTCAATCAGACGCACCTGAAATGAAGAACCATCTTCCAGAGCAATTTCTGCAGGCTCCATCGGAATAAATTTTGGTTCGGTTGTCATAATAGTCTTTCCGTTTCCGCTCTGCGGAAGTTCATCATTTGCCTGCTCCCTCATATGAGGATTTGCCATGTTCGGAAGCACAAGCACATCCATGAAGCGCTTAATAAATGTAGATTTTCCGGTACGTACCGGCCCAACCACTCCAAGGTAAATGGTGCCTCCTGTTCTTTCACTGATGTCTTTGTAAATATCAAATGTATTTGCAAAACTGCTCATAAAAAATCCTCCTCGCAAGCCTTATGCATATGGTAATCTGCTGAATTTGCCTGTGTAATATGGGAAAATCTGCAAAAGACTGCCATGACGTCGGCTTAAAAGTTACTACAGTATATGCCGCTGTCCTGCGGTTGTATGCCTGTAAAAAGGGATTTTTTTTATAAAATTAAAAGCAGTAAAATTAAGGGCGCTAAAAGCCTGCTTAGAGGAAGGAACAAAAAAATATGCGCTTACAAGCAAGCTTGCAGCACATATTTTTATTTGACTGGCAGTTTTGGTATGCACCGACGCTAGCGTCAATGTACAGATGCTACTGATCTTTCTGCTATTTTAAACGGAAATAGAGCATCAGCGGATTGTGGTCAGAATACTCAAAGCCGCTGTTTATCGTATTCAGGTCTACAAATTCTATATTGTCGGAAATCAGAAAACCATCCAACATATAGGTTTTGGATTTCAAAAGCTCATATGGTTTCCCGCTGTCTCTTGATGTATTGATGGTAGTTGCAATCCGCTCTGCGGAAAGATAATCCATTGCCATTTTAAATTCTGCAGGAAGCATACTGCGTGGAAACGGCTGCGCCCATGTCTCACTTGCCTCATCTCCTTCTGCAAGCTTTAAATCATGGTTAAAGTCGCCGCCACAAATTACATAATTTCCTTTATTATAATCTGCCTGCATATCCTCAAGCAGCATCGTAACCTGTTTTTTTCCAAGCTCCGCATCGTTTCCATATGCCGAAAGATGCACGTTATAAATGCAGAGATATGCCCCATTTTCTACCGGAACCGCAACCCTTGTATAACAGCGGTCCAAGTCCAGATATTTGTTGAAATTGTCCATAATCGGCAGGCTTCGGCGCACCGCATCCTGCATCGGAAACTTGGCATATGTTCCCATACCAGCAGTAATCGTCCCATGCGGCTCATAAAGAGGCCACATTAAAAATGGAGAATTCAGATAATTGTGCGCAAAAATCATATCATATTCCGGAAACGCTTTTGCAAATAATGTCCTTTGGTCAATATGATAGCTTCTTGTTGAATCTACGTCCAGTTCCTGTATCAGCATAAAATCCGGATGAAAAACTTCTAATAAGCGAATGGAACCTTCAATATTATCATAGACTGCCTGTTCGCTTAACGCCCAAGAATGCTTTCCTCCATCCATAAAAAAGCTGTAATCATCCGAATACGCACCAAATCCGATATTATATGTCATGGCGCAATACAGCTCTCCAACCTCCACAGCCTCCTTCTGTCCTGCAGGCTCTGTGGCGCGCTGGGGCGTCAGCACCTGGTTGTCCTCCACACGCTCATAGTTCAATATGACATACAGTACATATCCTCCTACCACAAGCAGAAGAACCACAAGCAAAATCAACGCCGCAAACAACATCGGCTTCCAAATAGGTTTTGCTGCTTTTTTCTTTCCTGCCATAGCAATCCTCCTTATTTTAGTTCCGCATCTGCCTTACCAGTACACCTTGCCCTAGCTCAATTTGTGGCTGTTGGTACATCCAAAATTGAGCTGTGTACTGTTCAGGCATCTGCTGTTCATTTTAGTTCCGCATCTGCCTTACCAGTACACCTTGCCCTAGCTCAATTTGTGGCTGTTGGTACATCCAAAATTAAGCTGTGTACTGTCCGAGCAGCTGCTGTTGTTATTCTTCCCAGGAAACCGTCCTGTGTTCGTCGGTCTTATCTCTGGCAAACAGTTCATATGCTGCGTCTCTTGGTGACTTATTCTCAAACAGCACCTGATTGATCTGCTCTACAATCGGCATTTCGATTCCATATTTCTGGGACAGCAGCAAGGCGGCCTTTGCTGAATATACTCCTTCTACTACCTGGCCTACCTCTGCCATTGCTTCCTCTGCCGTCTTTCCTTGTCCAATCAGGAAACCGGCGTTTCTGTTGCGGCTGTGGCGGCTCGTACAGGTCACCATCAAATCACCCATTCCGGAAAGTCCGGAAAAGGTCTCGTATTTGCCGCCCATTTTAGTTCCAAGCCTTGAAATTTCTGCAATTCCACGCGTCATCAGCGCTGCTTTTGTGTTGTCTCCATAGCCAAGGCCATCCGTAATGCCTGCCGCAAGTGCAATTACATTTTTTAAGGAGCCTCCCAGCTCAATACCAATCACATCAGGGCTTGTATAGACACGGAAAAATTCCGTCATAAACGTATCCTGAATCTTTTTGGCAACATTGCGTTTCTTTGCGCCCGCAACAATTGTGGTAGGAATTTTCCGGCTGACTTCCTCTGCATGGCTTGGCCCGGATAATACCGTTGCCTCTGCCTGCGGAATTTCCTCTTCAATGACTTCCGTCAATGTTTTTAACGAAGCTTCTTCGATTCCTTTCGCAACATTGACAATAATTGTGCCTTCCGGCACACTGGATGCAATAGAATGTGCGGTTTCACGCACAAATACGGACGCCGTTGCCATAACAATCAGCTCCGGCGCAGCCAAAGCCTCCGCTAAGTCGGTTGTCAGCGCAACTGACTCCGGAAGCTCTGCCTCCGGAAGATTTTTAATATGTTTTCGGTCCTGCTTCAGTCCGTCAATTTCCTTTGGCAGCTTTGACCAAAGCGTTACTTCTTTCCCATTTGCTGCAAGCAAAATTGCAAGCGCCGTCCCCCATGTGCCTGCCCCAAGTACTGATACTTTCACAATTCATCACCTTCTATTTCTGTTCTTTTTTCTTAGCCCCAATCTTATTCTCATTTCCATTAATTAAACGTTTGATATTTGCCCTGTGCGTATAAAATGCCAGAACCGTAAACATACAGGCAACTAAAATCATATGCAGGCCCGATTTACAGAAAAATGCCACCCAAACAGGGAAGAAAACGGATTCAAACAAGGAAGCAACAGAGACATACCTTGTAACTGCAACAATCAGCACAAACGTAATAATGCCAACAAGCGCCAGTCGCCAGTCAAACAGCAGCATTCCCGCGCCCATGCAAGTGATGCCTTTGCCGCCATGAAACTTTAAATAAAATGGGAAGTTATGCCCAAGCACTGTACCAAGTGCCGTATACAGCACAAGCAGCTGGCTCTCATATGAAAATGCCGCAAAGTCCGGAAACAGCAAATAACGCACGAGCAGTATCGGAATAAAACATTTTGCAAGGTCGCCAAGCAGCGTAAATACACCGGCAGCAACCCCAAGTGTCCTCATAACATTCGTGGCTCCCAAATTGCCGCTGCCGTGCTGTCTGACATCCACACGGCATATTTTACTGATAATAAAACCGGATGAAATACTGCCACACAAATATCCAAACACAAGGCAGAAAATGATACCTCCTATCATAAATTCTTCCTCCAAACCCTTCCTTAATTTTCTTTCTCCGAACGCTCTCTGATAATAAACTTTAATGATGTACCTGCAAATCCAAACGCCTCTCTGATTTTGTTCTCAATGTACCGTGTATAAGAGAAGTGCATCAGTTCCTTGTCATTTACAAAAATAACAAAAGTCGGAGGCTTTACTGCCACCTGTGTAATATAGTAAAGCTTTAAACGCTTTCCTTTGTCAGACGGCGGCTGATGCAGCGCCGTCGCTTGTGCCATGATTTCATTCAGGACACCGGTGCCGATTCTTAAATTCTGGTTCTGGATTACCTTTTCAATATGTTCAAACAGGCGCGGCATACGCTGTCCGGTCAGTGCAGAAATAAATATCGTGTCCGCATAGGAAATAAACGAAAGAATTTCCCTGATTTTTTCCTGATATTTATAAATTGTCTTATCGTCCTTATTTTCCAATGCATCCCACTTATTGATAACAATCAAGATGCCCCTGCCTCTTTCATGCGCAATGCCTGCGATTTTGGCATCCTGTTCGGTAATCCCCTCCGTTGCATCAATAACAAGCAGCACAACATCTGAACGCTCAATCGCCGCAACCGTACGCACAATGCTGAACTGTTCGATTTCTTCTTTGATTTTATTTTTCCTGCGAAGCCCTGCCGTATCAATAAAGACATATTCTTTACCGTGATTTTTTACGGTTGTGTCTATCGCATCTCTTGTCGTTCCGGCAATATCTGATACAATGACGCGATTTTCGCCAAGCAGTTTGTTGATAATTGAAGATTTCCCTACATTTGGCTTTCCGACAATCGCAATCTTTGGCCGTTCGTCCTCTGCTTCCCCAATTGCATCCTCACCAAAATGTTTTGCCACCTCATCAAGCAGATCACCAAGTCCAAGCTGGTTTGCCGCAGAAACCGGATACGGATCACCAATACCAAGGTTATAAAATTCGTAAGTATCTGCCATAAACTTTTGGAAATCATCTGCCTTGTTGACACACAGAATCACCGGTTTTGCCGCACGCCGAAGCATGTCCGCTACTTTATAGTCTGCATCCACAAGCCCTTGCCTGACATCCGTTACAAACACAATAACATCTGCCGTATCTATGGCCGTCTGCGCCTGCTGCCTCATATAGCTTAACATCTTATCTTTACTGTCCGGCTCAATACCGCCGGTATCAATCATTGTAAACTGGTAGTTTAACCATGTTACATCCGCATAAATGCGGTCTCTTGTTACGCCAGGATAGTCCTTGACAATCGAAATACGTTCTCCTGCAAGTGCATTGAAAAGCGTCGATTTTCCGACGTTGGGCCGTCCTACAATTGCTACAATTGGTCTGCTCATCTATTGCTGCCCCTTTACTTATTTCTTAATTACAGTATCAACCAGAAACTTTCCCTCTGATTGTACAATATGGATTTTTGTTTGTAAAGCTTTTTCCATGTCAGAAAGCGTCATATCGTCTAACAGCACATCTTCTCCGCTCCGAAATAACGCCACAGGAAGCAAAAGTGCTTCGCCAAGCTCCTTTCCTTTCAGCTGTGCTACAATATCCTGTCCGGTCAAAAGCCCTGCAACTGTAATATCTTCTCCAAAAAAATAATTGACAATCGGAACAACTTCCGCCTTTATATTCGGATACTTTTTCTGGATTTTCCTAATCTGTTCTTCTATGATGGGCGCAGCAAGCACTCCGGTTGCAAGCGTGATATTCCGTTTTCTTTCATCGCCTTGTTTTGTATTCAAATATTCATCTACCTCATCCGAAAGAAGCCTTACCATGCCAACTCCATTTTCTAACTGACGATAGCTTTCATAAGAAGAGGCAGATGGAATCGGCAGCTCTGCAGTCAGATACCATTCATCGCTCGCATAGACGAAACGAGTTTTTTTCTCAGCAAAAAGCTTCTTCTGCCAGCCTTCAATCTGTGTAATAACTTCTAATGCGTCTTCTTTTGTAAATTTGGAGAGATGCGTAAGCCCCTCCCGGTACTTCGTCAGACCGACCGGAACGACGGAAACACTCTTCATGCATGGAAGATATGCTGATAAATCAGAAATCGTGCGGTCTAACTCCTCTTTATCATTGTAGCCCTTACACAAAACAATCTGGCCATTCATCTCAATTCCCGCATTTTTAAACCTCTGAAGCTTCTCAAGCGCCTGTCCCGCAAAGCGGTTGTTCAGCATTTTACAGCGTAGTTCCGGATTGGTCGTATGCACCGAAATATTGATTGGCGAAAGTTTGTAAAACAAAATCCGTTCCACATCTTCATCGCTCATGTTTGTCATTGTCACATAATTTCCCTGAAGAAAGGAAAGCCTTGCATCATCGTCTTTAAAATAGAGCGTTTCTCTCATACCAGGCGGCATCTGGTCAATAAAGCAGAACATGCACTTATTTCTGCACGAATGATATTCATCCATCAGCCCCTCTTCAAATAAAAGTCCCAAGTCTTCTTCGTATTCTTTTTCTATCTCAAGCTCCCATTCCTCGCCGTCCGGTTTTTCAATCAAAACTGTCAGATGCTCTTCGTTTGTAAGATAATGATAGTCAAACACATCCTTGATTTCTTTGCCGCCTGCCAAAAGCAGCTTATCCCCTGCTTCTATTCCAAGTTCCTCTGCAATAGAGCCTTTTGACACTCCGGTAATGATATGATAGCTTTTTTCCTTTTTCAATCTTTTCCTCCGTTCCGAAGCACTCCCATACAAAGCTTCTTATCGTTCCATCATCAAAAAACCTGCAAGGCTTCCTCGGTTTGCTCCCATCGCACGATGAGAAAACAGCAGCTCTTTATGGCAGCACGTACAGATTCCGCTCACTTCAATCTGTACGGAAGAAACCCCTGCTCCCATTAAAAGCTGCCGGTTCATCTCCCATAAATCAAGCTGAAACTTACCTTCTTTTCCTTCTGTCTGAAACACCGATTTTGGCGCAATCTCCGGATAACGTTCTAAAAACTGCCCTGCCACATCTTCACTCACTTCATAGCAATCCTTGCAGATTGATGGGCCAATAACAATATGCAGGTCACTCGCCTTAGAACCAAACTCCTCTGAAAGCCTCCTTACCATCTTTGCAGAAATCCCTTCCAAAGTGCCGCGCCAGCCTGCATGCGCAACGCCGATGGCATGCGCTTTTGTATCCACAAAAAAAACAGGTACACAGTCCGCGCCAAATACGACAAGCGCTACAAAAGCTTCGTTTGTCAGCAGTCCATCCACACCTGCATAATCCCGCTCTCTTAAAATTCCTTTGCCACAGTCTAAAACTGTTACTCGTTTCAGTTCCGTCCCATGTACCTGATCAGTAAACACAAGGTTTTCTACCGGAATCCCGATGCTTCCGCAAATCCGCCTGTAATTCTCCTGCACGTTCTCGTCCATATCGCCACGCCGAAACCCTAAATTCAGCGAAGAAAACACACCCTCGCTGACACCGCCAAGCCTCGTAGAATAACCGTGGCGCAAAAAAGGAATATCCTCAAACGACGAAAAAGAAAGAAACGGCGTTCCTTCCCCACGCAAGGCAATATGCTCATGATAAACCATTTTTGTCTGTTTCATTGTCCTCCTCTTCTGTCAAAATGCATTCTGTATCCATGTAATCTGCTGCCCTAAAATGGCTACAACATCAAATCTGCATGGTGTGCATTCTGGAAGCTGATGTTTATATAAATAACGTCTGGCACCAAGCAGCAGTTTCCGCTGCTTGGCCTGCCCGACGGCTTCTTCCGGAAATCCAAGCGCTTCCGTTTTTCTGTATTTTACCTCAATAAAGCAGAGATATTCGCCATCCTCTGCAATTACATCAATTTCTCCGCCCGGAAAGTAATAATTCCGTTCCAAAATGCGAAGTCCTCTGTCTGCCAAATATTGCTCCGCCAGAGTTTCCCACTTTTTTCCGACCGCTCGTTTATTTTGCCGTGGCATTCCTCTTAATACCCTCCACGCGGTCCACAAAAACCAAAATCTCCGCTACAACACCATACAGCTCCTTTGGGATGTAATCACCAATCTGAAGTTTGGAAAGCGTTGCTGCAAGCTTTTCATCTTTATGTATCGGAATATCTTCTTCTTTTGCCGCTTCAATAATACGCTCCGCCAAATACCCTTTTCCGGCGGCAAGAATTTTAGGCGCAGTATCTGTAGAAGCATCATACGAAAGCGCCACTGCTGTTTTGTTTCTTGCATCCTGCTCTTTCATGGTCCCCTCCTTGAGAAAAAACAGCCGTTGTATCATAAAATAATTAATGGTCTGGACTCTCATAAACACCTTTCTGTACAAATTTTTGTATAAAGCTGTTTCTGTGGATGTCCGAAGGTCCTATTGTCTGTATCGCCTGAATATGCTCCTTGGAGCCATAACCCTTATTGGAAGCAAATCCGTATCCCGGATATTTCTTGCCAAGCTCTTCCATCATACGGTCTCTTGTAACCTTTGCAACAATGCTTGCTGCCGCGATAGAACTGCTTTTTGTATCGCCCTTAATAATCGGTACCTGTTTCATGGAAAGGCCCGGTATTGTGACCGCATCATTTAGCAGCAGATCCGGCATGACAGAAAGCTTTCTGACTGCTTCGCGCATTGCCTCATAGGTTGCCTGCAAAATGTTGATTTCATCAATACGTGTATGGGATACGATGCCGATTCCGACTGCCACCGCCTGTTCCATAATACGTCCATACAGTTCCTCGCGTTTTGCTTCGGAAAGCTGTTTGGAATCGTTTAAATACAAAATGCTGCATGGTCTTGGCAAAATGACTGCTGCCGCTACAACCGGACCTGCAAGTGGCCCTCTGCCAACCTCATCGATGCCGCAGATTGCAGAATACTCGCTATACTTACGCTCATATATCTGCATGGCATCTGTCCGTTTGCATTCCTTTTCATAGGCTGCATAGCGCTTCTCTGCCCGAAGCAGAAGCTGCTTTGCACCGGCACTTTCCTCTGAAGCAAATTGTGCTATGACTTCCGGAAGGCATTCTACTTCTGTAGTATCAAGCAGTTTCTTTAGTTCTGCAATTTTCATAGGCCGCTTTCCTCCTCTGGTACCTCTAAAGTTACCTTGCCAAGCCTTCCGCCGCGGAAATCATCTACGACACTGCCTGCCATCTTTTCAAGATCCAGTTCGCCGCCCTTTTTTTTGCAGGCACGTTTTTCGGCAATCTGCCGAAGCATTTCTTCTCCGTCGCTGCATTCTTCCAGCTGATACCTTTCTGTGACAGAACCCGGATAATTCGTTGTGATATACTCAAGCAACTGTATTGCCAATTCATTTTGGTCTAACAGGTCCTCATTGATGGAACCTATCATTGCAAGATGCAGCCCAATGCGCTGGTTTTCAAACTTTGGCCACAAAATTCCGGGAGTGTCTAACAGCTCCAGTTCCTTATTCAGACGAATCCATTGTTTTCCCTTCGTTACACCCGGTCTGTTTCCGGTCTTGGCGCATGCTTTTCCCGCAAAAGAGTTAATAAACGTCGATTTCCCGACATTCGGAATTCCAACAATCATTGCACGGATCGGGCGGTTTATCATACCTCTTGCACGGTCACGCTCTATTTTTTCCCTGCAGGCATCACGTACGGTTTCCATAACCTTTTTCACGCCCATGCCGCCTTTGGAATTGACACAGCAGACAAATGCGCCCTGCTGCTCATAAAACTTTTGGAACCTCACAGTTATTTTATCGTCTGCTAAGTCAGATTTATTTAGCAAAATAACCTTTGCCTTCCCTTTTGCAAGCTCGTCAATATCAGGATTTTTAGAAGCAAGCGGAACTCTTGCGTCCAAAAGCTCCAATACTACATCAACAAGCTTAATATCCTCCTGCATCTGACGCCTTGCTTTTGTCATATGTCCCGGATACCACTGATAATGCATGATGTCCTCACTTTCATAGCCTAATGCGGCTCAACCTAACTTTTATTCTGCCGCCCTGGACGGCACTTTTGTCCAAGACGGAATAACATTCCTGATGTACCGTAACATTCATTCTTCGTCATTTTGCGAATTTTGCGAAATGTGAGTGGTACAGTACATTAGTCTTCTCTGTTAATCTTTTTGATAATGGAAAAAGGATTTAGCCTCAGCCACGCTTCCCCTACAATATCGTCGCGGACAATCAGCCCAATATTGGCAAAGCGGCTGTCTTCACTTGCATTCCGGTTATCTCCAAGCACAAAGTACTCTTCTTCCTCCAATGTGATTGGCTCTGCGGCAAGACCCGCAAGCCGCATCGGTTCCACCTTGATCTCTTCTTCCAGCTTCACCCCATTGATATAAACGAAGCCGTCTACAATTTCAACTGTATCCCCCGGAATCCCAATTACACGCTTAATGCTGTAATAGCTGTGCTCTTTGCCGCTCTGCTTAAAGACAATCACATCATAGCGGTCCGGCCCTTTTCTGATATAGGCAAGCTTGTTGACAATAATCTTATCGCCGTTTTTTAATGTCGTCTCCATCGAATTCCCAAGCATTGTCGTTTTGTCTACGGCGTACTCAATAATCAGATATGCTGCAAGAATGACACCTGCAATTTCTAATATCCAAAACAAAAGCCCTCGTAACATTTTTTTATACTTTGGCTTTTTGCTGTACAAATTCATATCCATCAATCTGTCTGCCCTCTTCCCAAATCCGACAGTATAAAGAAAGAAAAGGACAATCCCAAAATGAATTGCCCTTTTTCTCCCTCATGGTCTGTCACTTATTTTACACGCTCTTTTACCTTTGCGCTCTTACCGGATCTCTGACGCAGGTAGTTGAGTTTTGCACGTCTTACCTTACCAAGACGGATTACTTCGATTTTCTCTACACTTGGGGAATGCAGCGGCCATGTCTTTTCTACGCCGATTCCATTGGAGGACTTTCTTACAGTGAAAGTTTCCCTTGCGCCGCCGTTCTGCCTCTTTAATACGATTCCCTCAAATACCTGAGTTCTTTCGCGGTTTCCTTCCTTTACTTTAGCATATACCTTAACGGTATCGCCTACGCGGAATTCAGTAACCTCATTCTTTAACTGACCTGCTTCGATGCTTCTGATAATGTCGTTCATTGCTGTGACCTCCTTGCTTATTTTCAGACGTTCTTACTGTCATTCTGACACAGAGGACCATCTTGTCTCACGAAAATATATTATACTATACTGCGGAAAACTTTGCAAGCAAATTTTTCTATGAAAGTAAATCCGGACGGTACTTCTTTGTCCGAATCAGTGCCTGTTCCTTTTTCCACTCCTCAATTTTGGCGTGGTGCCCCGACAGCAGCACCTCCGGCACTCGTCTTCCCGCATATTCTTCCGGCCTTGTATACTGCGGATGCTCCAACAGTCCTTCAGAAAAACTTTCATGCTGTGCAGAATCCCCATTGTTTAAAACGCCCGGAATCAGACGAGAAATGGCATCAATCATGACCATAGCCGGAAGCTCTCCTCCGGTCAGCACATAGTCGCCAATAGAAACGAAATCCGTTGCTACCAGATCAAGCGCTCTCTCGTCAATCCCTTCATAATGCCCACAAAGGAATACCAGATGTTCCTC
>CAJTZB010000061.1 GCA_910583815.1 uncultured Lachnospiraceae bacterium | reverse complement strand
CGTTTGGAAAGAAGCGCGCGGAGATTAGAAAAAAGAAGAGGTTGCAAAAACAGGAAAAACGGATTAAAATAAAAGAGCAGAAAGCAAAAGAACTAGAGGAAAAGCAGAAAGCGTCGGGAGACAGAGAGCATGAGCCGGAGAAAAAAAAGGCAAAAAAGAAAAAGCGGACTTAAAATCGTTGCATTGGCTGTGCTTTTGCTGTGCGCAGTAGTTACCTACAGCCGCGTGACGCTCGAAGGAGAAAGAAGGGCGCTGCAAAAGAGATATGCCATGCTGCAGGAACAGCTTCTTCTGGAACAGGAACGAGAGTCTCTTCTTTCAGATCGCCAAGGCTATATGCAGACGCTTCGCTATATCGAAGACATGGCAAGAGAAAAGCTTGGACTTGTTTATAAAGACGAAGTTATTTTAAGGCCAAAACCAGAAGAATAAAAATAAGTATTCCTCAAGGGACGCGGAAGTTCCTTGGGGAATTTTTTAATTTACGGAAAACTGCGCTTTGCAGAAATTTTTTGCAGAAAGAGGCGAATAATTTTATACGCCGTGCCGCCAAATCCGACAAATATTTTACGGCTTGTCCTGTATAATACGGCAGTACATAAGGATGTGGCAGGAGATATGGATATGAGCGGAAAATGGGAACGGTGGAGAACGCAGATAAAAGGGAAAAGAAAGGAACGTCTGGCAGCAGAAGGAATGTTTGGCGAGGTGGAAGAATGGGTAGAGCGAGCAGCAGGTTCCTATAAAGAACTGGCGCGCGTTTTTTCTTCCTATGTCACAAAAAAGGAAGCATTTACAAGGCAGGAGGAACAGCGTATTTTAGAGCGTGTTTCCGGACAGCTGTGCCATAGCTGCATGAAGCGGAATTATTGCTGGGAAAGAAATTCAGAGACAAGCTATGAAGCATTTACGCTGGCTCTTGCTGATTTGGAGAGTGGCGGAAGGATAGAATTTTCCGGACTTCCGGTATTTTTTCAGAATAATTGTATCTGTCCACAAGAACTCGTGGAAGAGATGAACTTTGGAATTTCTATGGAGCATATGCGGCTTGCGGCGTTTAATCAGATGATGGAAGGAAGAGAAGCCATCGTGCGCCAGTTAGAAGAGACTGCCAATTATATTACAAGCCTTCCAAAGCAGATGATGAAGGAAATTGCTTTGGGAGAAGAGGTCAGACGGAAGATGAAACGAGAGCTTCGCAAATACCATGTACAGGTGCGGGAGCTTCATTTGTTTGAAAAGCGGGGAAGAGGCAGGCAGCTGCGGATGCGCTTAAAGTGCGATGTTGGAAGGAGCGTGTCGGTACGTCTTGTGGAAAAGCTTCTTTCGGAGCAGTTAGAGAGAGATGTTCGTGAAATCAACCGTTTGGAACGTTTGATTTCTGAAGAAGAGCGAGAGATGGTCTTTCAGGAAGAACCGGAGTATTTTACGATGACCGGCGTAGCAAAGCTTGCAAAGCAGGAAGAGGAGGTTTCCGGCGATTCGTTTTCTTTTTTTTATCAGGAGGATGGCGAGCTTGCGATGATTCTTTCAGATGGGATGGGGAGCGGCGAGGAAGCGGCAAAAGAAAGCGAATCGGTGCTTGTAATGTTAGAACATCTGTTAGAGGCAGGCTTTGAAGAGGAAACTTCTATCCGTCTGCTGAATTCTGTGTTGGCACTGCGTGCGGAGCAGAAAAGCTTTGCAACGCTTGATATGAGCGTCCTGAATTTATATACCGGAGTATGTGAATTTGTAAAAATTGGTGCTTCTGCAACCTTTTTAAAGAGGAAGGAGTGGCTGGAGTGCGTTGAGGCGGAAACTCTTCCAATCGGAATGGTACAAAACGTGGATTATGATTCCCTGACAAAGAAATTATATGATGGGGACTATATTATTATGATGAGCGACGGAGTGTTGGATAACATAAAAAAAGAAGAGCGTTCTGTTTTTTTGAAAACAGTGATTGGGGAGAATACGGAACAGAATCCGCAGGTAATAGCAGGAAAAATATTACAGGCGTCATTGCAAAGCCAGAATTTTGAGCCAAGGGATGATATGACGGTATTAGTATGCGGGGTATTTAAGCGAGGAAAACGAGTCACCTCCTTGCCATTTTCAAGAGAAAGGGGTAGAATGAAAAAAGAATCATAAAAGAGGAAAAGCAAGATGTTAAATAAAATAAAAACCTATTGCCGGCAAAAGGAACTGCTGCAGCAGGGAGACAGGGTGCTTCTTGGGATTTCCGGAGGGGCAGATTCGGTCTGCCTGCTTTTTGTGCTGCTTTCCCTTGCAGGGGAATGGGGGCTGTCTCTTGTTCCGGTGCATGTAAATCACCATCTGCGAGGAGAGGAAGCGGATGCTGATGAGGCGTTTTGCAGAGAGCTTTGTGAAAAGCAGGGGCTTTCTCTTTTGACTGTGCATGCAGACGTAAGGAAACTTGCAAAGGAACATGCCTGGTCACTGGAAGAGGCAGGAAGGAATGCGCGTTATCAGGCTTTTTACCGGATTGCAGAAGAAAACGGATGTCAAAAGATTGCGGTTGCACATCACAGAAATGATCAGGCAGAAACAGTGTTGTTTCAATTGTTTCGTGGCAGCAGGCTTTCGGGGCTTGCCGGAATGGAAGCAAAAGCAGGCTGTTTGATCCGTCCGTTGCTTGCTGTCTCTAAAGAAGAAATTGAAACTTACATACAACAGCTTGGCATTGGCTGGCGCATTGACAGCACAAACTTAAATGGTGATTTTACAAGAAACCGCATCAGGCACAAACTGCTTCCGGAAGCAGAGAAGATTTCAGGCGGAGCAGTACGCCATATTGCAGAAACTGCGGACTATTTGCGGCGCGTGGAGCAGTTTGTGGGGAAAGAGGCAGAGAAGCTTTACAGACAGGTGGTCACAGAGCAGTCTGTTTCTGTTTCCGGGCTTGCAAAGGCAGACAGCCTGCTTGCAGAGCAGGTAATATACCGCGTAATCTGTGAAGTGGCAGGACAGAAAAAGGACATTGTATCAGAACATGTCGCAGCTTGCCTGGACTTGTCAGAAAAGCAGACCGGACGGAGCATCTGCCTGCCATATGGGGTGACAGTGACAAAAAGTTATGGCAATCTTGTCTTTTCTAAAGGGAAACAGCCAGCAAAAAACAGCTTTTTCTGCAAAATAGAGAGTTTTCCTGCCAGAGTGCAGCTTCCAAAAGAGCAGTGTGGAGGCATTTGGATTTGTTTAAAATTAGAGGAACTTGGGTGTGATACGAAAAAATATATTGAAAAAAGCGGTGGAATTCCAAAATGCACCTATACGAAATGGTTTGATTATGATAAAATAAGTGACATCATTTCTTTGAGGCTGCCAAGTAAGGAAGACACGATTGCATTGTATGCAGATGGGAGGGGGAAACCCCTGCTCCAGTTCCTTGCAGACGAAAAGATAGGAGAGGCAGAAAGGAAATCCGTAGTGATATTAGCAGAAGGCAGCAGGGTGCTTTGGGTACCTGGCGTCCGGGGCAGCGAGGCATACCGGGTGACAGAGCATACAAGACGTATCCTGACAGCAACGATACATGGAGGAAAAAGTGATGGAACACAAGATTAAAGTACTGGTTTCAAAGGAACAGATAGAAGAAAGGACGAAGGAGCTTGCAGCACAGATCAGCAGGGAATACGAAGGAGAAGCACTTCATTTAATCTGTATTTTAAAGGGAAGCGTATTTTTTACCTGTGCATTGGCAAACTATATTACAGTGCCAGTGACGCTGGATTTTATGTCGGTCTCCAGTTATGGAAATGAAACAGTAAGTTCCGGCAGGGTGAAGATATTAAAGGATTTGGATGAGTCGATTCAAGGGAAAAACGTGTTGGTTGTGGAAGACATCATTGATTCGGGGCGTACGCTTTCGTATCTGTTTACAATGTTAAACGCAAGGAACCCAAAGACATTAAAGCTTTGTACACTGCTTGACAAGCCGGACAGAAGAGAGATGGACATTGAGGCAGATTATACAGGCTTTCAGATACCGGATTTGTTTGTGGTCGGATATGGTCTGGACTATATGCAGAATTACCGTAATCTCCCATATGTCGGAGTGATGGAACAATAAGGAGGAACTGTTTTGAGAAAATCAATGAGAGGCTATGGATTTATTATATCAATGCTGCTGATCTTGGTGCTGACTCTGTGGATTTCCACTTATATGACAGGCATGAACAGCGGTTACAGTTACAAAGACTATATAAAAGACCTGCAGGGGAACAACATAGAGACGGTGACAATTATCCAGAATGAAGAAGCGCCGACCGGAAAAGTGCATCTTACGTTTAAAGATGGAAGGGAAAAAGGCTTTTATGTCGTGAATACGGAAACGGCATGGCAGGCGGCATTGGACGCCGGATACAGCCCGATGGTAAAGGATGTGACGAAACCGAACTGGTTACTTACGACGGTGCTTCCCTATGCTTTGATTCTTGTAGTTGTCATTGTGATGTTTAACTTGATGAGCGCTCAGGCAAGCGGAGGCGGCAATGCCAAGATGATGAATTTTGGAAGAAGCCGTGCCAAGGTCATTATGAACAGTGACGGTCTTGGAACGCACTTTAAGGATGTTGCCGGCGTAGAGGAAGAAAAGGAAGAACTGCAGGAGATTGTAGACTTCTTAAAGAATCCGAAAAAGTACACGCAGCTTGGAGCTAAAATCCCCAAGGGAATTGTTTTGGTAGGACCTCCGGGAACCGGTAAGACGCTGCTTGCAAAAGCAGTTGCCGGAGAGGCAGGTGTACCGTTTTTCTCTATTTCCGGTTCGGATTTCTGTGAAATGTTTGTCGGTGTCGGTGCTTCTCGTGTCCGTGACCTGTTTGCAGATGCAAAGAAGCATGCACCATGTATTGTTTTTATTGATGAAATTGATGCTGTTGCAAGGCGGCGTGGTTCCGGCATGGGCGGAGGGCACGATGAGCGTGAACAGACGTTAAACCAGATGCTTGTGGAAATGGACGGTTTTGGCGTAAACGAGGGCATCATTGTGATGGCAGCAACAAACCGTGTTGATATTTTGGATCCCGCAATTCTGCGTCCGGGGCGTTTTGACCGGAAGGTTTATGTCAGCCTGCCGGATACCAAAGGCAGAGAAGATATTTTAGCAGTCCACGCCAAAGGAAAACCGCTTGCAGAGGATGTAGACTTAAAGCGTATTGCGCAGTCAACTTCCGGCTTTGCAGGCGCAGATTTGGAAAACTTACTGAATGAATCCGCGCTTGGCGCAGCAAAGGCAGGGCGTGCTTATATCAAAGAAGAGGACATTAAAAAAGCGCTGATTAAAGTTGGAATCGGTATTGAAAAGAAGAGCCGTGTTGTCAGCGAGAAGGAGCGGAAAATTACGGCGTACCACGAGGCAGGGCATGCGATTTTATTCCATCTGCTGCCGGATGTCGGCCCGGTCTATACTGTTTCGATTATTCCGACCGGGGCAAGTGCAGCAGGCTATACAATGCCGCTTCCGGGAGAAGACAAGATGTTCCGCACGAAGGGCAGGATACTGCAGGATATTATTGTAGGGCTTGGCGGCAGAATTGCAGAAGAGCTTATTTTTGATGATGTTACAACAGGAGCCTCTCAGGACATTAAGCATGTCACAAAGCTGGCGCGCGCAATGGTTACAAAGTACGGCTTTTCGGAACAGCTTGGCCTTGTCAGCTATGACAGTGAAGACGATGAGATTTTAGTCGGCAGGGATTTTGCACAGGCAAAGGCTTACAGCGAGGCAACGGCAAATAGTATTGATGCAGAAGTACGTTCCATTATTGAGGACTGCTACGGAAAAGCAAAGCAGATGTTAGTGGAGCATACGGAAGTGCTGCATAGTGTGCTGAAGTGCTTCTTGAGAAGGACAGAATAGGAAAAGACGAGTTTGAGGCGCTTTTTAGCTAATTTTACATGGAAAATTTCCGGAAGGAAAAAACTGTACTGTAAAAATCGACAAAAAAATATGCAAAAGAATAAAATGTTTGTGCACACTTATTTGTGTAGTTATATTATAATAATACACGTAAACCCCAATACATTATATAGTTTTTGCTACACCCCATAAGTAACAAAAATACCTTCTCCGAAAAGGCTGGCAAGAGTTGCCGGCCTTTTTGCTTTGTTCTAAAAAACACTTGAGTTATCCCCTTGAGTTTTTTAATATTGTATTATAAAATAGATAATACTACGTCAGATTAGGAAGGAATTTTAGTGTCATGAACCTAAATGCTTTTTTTTCGGATGGTACAAAAGAGTACAGAACGCCAGTAGATGTAAAAGAAAATGAAGAAGTAACGATACGGTTCCGGGTACCGCATGGAAGTGAAGCGGCACCGGTGCTTGTTATAGGAGAAGACAGGTTTCCGATGAAGCTTGTGGAAGAGACATGGCAGTTTGACTATTATGCAGCAACAGTCCGTGTAGGGGAAGTGCAGATTTCCTACTATTTTTGTTTCTTGGCAGAAGGAACGCCATATGAATATGACCGCAGTGGTGTCTGTGAGCATGCAGCCCCGGAGTTTTATTTTCGTCTGACTCCTGGCTTTTCTGTACCGGAATGGGCAAAAGGTGCCGTAATGTATCAGATTTACGTGGATCGTTTCTGCAATGGGGACAAAAGCAATGATGTTGTGACAGGGGAATATTATTATTTGGACATGCCGGTGCAGCAGATAGCAGAATGGGATAAGCCGGTGGCGGCGCTTGATGTCGGGCGCTTTTATGGCGGCGATCTGGCAGGCGTACGCAAAAAATTAGATTATTTGCAGGGACTTGGAGTAGAAGTTATTTATTTTAACCCGATTTTTGTTTCTCCTTCCAATCATAAATATGACAGTCAGGATTATGATTATATTGATCCTCATTTTGGTGTTATTGTCAAAGATGCATCACCTGAAGAGGGCAATGAAGAACGTCGTTATATCATAAGGACAACAAGTATTGAAAACTTAGAAGCAAGCAATGCTTATTTTGCCGAATTTGTGGAAGAGGTTCACAGCCGTGGTATGAAGGTAATTTTGGATGGAGTATTCAACCATTGCGGCTCATTCCATAAATGGATGAACCGTGAAGGCTTTTATATAGCAGATGAAAGCTATGAACCGGGGGCTTACCATTCAAAGGACAGCAAATACCGCGATTTTTTCCGGTTTCATAATCCGGAAGATAATAATTCATATGAAGGCTGGTGGGGCTATGCAACGCTTCCAAAGCTCAATTACGAGGCTTCAGAAGAGCTTTGTGACTATATTTGCAGGATAGGTGCAAAGTGGGTTTCTGCACCATATTATGTAGACGGCTGGAGGCTTGATGTTGCTGCAGATTTAGGACATAGTGAGGAGTTCAACCACCGTTTTTGGAAGCGTTTCCGGAAAGCAGTTAAGGAAGCAAACCCAAACGCAATTATTCTGGCAGAACATTATGGGAATGCAGGGGCTTGGCTTCAAGGAGATGAATGGGACACCATTATGAACTATGATGCATTTATGGAGCCGATTACGTGGTTTTTGACCGGAATGGAGAAACATAGTGATGATTTCCGCGGAAACCTTTGGAACAACCATGAAGCATTTATACGTTCCATGAAATATGCAATGACAAAATTTCAGGCTCCTTCCTTGCTCTGCGCAATGAATGAGCTGTCCAACCATGACCATTCCAGATTTTTGACAAGAACAAACCACGTAGTGGGACGTGTGAATTATTATGGTCCGGAAGAGGCAGAAAAAGGAGTAAACAAGGCGATTTTTGCCGAAGCGGTTGTGTTCCAGATGATGTGGCCGGGCGCTCCGACGCTCTATTATGGAGACGAGGCAGGAATGTGCGGCTTTACTGATCCGGATAACCGCAGAACATATCCTTGGGGAAGAGAGGACGAAAAGCTGATTGCGCTTCATCAGGAACTGATTCGGATTCACAGAGGGTATCAGGCGCTTCGTACCGGTTCGGTGCGTCTGCTGCATTGCGAACATGGTATTTTAAGTTTTGGGCGCTTTGACAGAGAGGATCAGTTTTTTGTAGCTTTAAATAATAATGATATAGAACGTCAGATAGATTTTTCAGTGGAAGAGCTCGGAGTCAATTCCCTTTCTATGGTCAGCCTGATGGTTACAAGACAGGACGGCTTTTCTCCAGAGGCGAAGTTTTTCCCGATTCATGACGGAAGAATCACTTTGACGATGCCTCCTTATTCGTCCTTTATCCTTAAAAATTTCAATGGAGGGACGCAAAGAACATAAGATGATACTAGGGTCAAAAGGTCGGACGATGCGAGCTTGTTCGCAGTCGTCTGACCTTTATGGCCCGCAAAACACCGAAAAGCAGCCATTTTTCGCAGAAAAATGAGCGGATTTGAGGTGTTTTAGGCTTGCGAGAGCGCATAGCGCGTAGCAAGCCGTGTATCAGTTAGGGTCAAAATACTTTTTGCCCCTAACATCATTAGCGTTGGTGTACAGATGGAAACATAAGATGATTCTCAGGCTTTGAAAGGAGCATGGCTGGGAAATGGGAAATATAAAACAGTGGCTGGAGCAAAACAAGAACAATATCAGAACAACAATAGGAATTGCCTGGCCTGCAGTGCTTGAGTCGTTTTTTGTGGCACTTGTTGGAATGATTGACTCCTTAATGGTGAGCAAGCTGGGCACCTATGCAGTTGCAGCAGTTGGGCTGACAACCCAGCCTAAGTTTATTGGGCTTGCGCTCTTTATTGCAGTCAACGTAGCCGTTTCTGCAATTACGGCAAGACGAAAGGGACAGAATGACCGAGATGGTGCAAACCGCACGCTTATGACCGCATTCTGGTTTGTTCTGTTTGCGGGGATTCTTATCAGCATAGCATGTGTGTGTTTTGCAGAAGAAATTATTCATCTTGCAGGCTCTAAGACGGATACGCATGACAGCGCGGTGCTTTATTTCCAGATTATTATGGGCGGCATGCTGTTCAATATTATTTCGCTTGTTATCAACGCGGCGCAGCGTGGCGCAGGGAATACGAAGATTGCACTGCGTACAAATCTTACTTCCAACATTGTAAATGTAATTGGAAACTTCCTTTTAATTAACGGAAATCTTGGATTTCCTGCACTTGGCATTAAGGGAGCAGCGATTGCGACAGTGCTTGGCACAGTGGTTGCCTGCATTATGAGCATCGCATCTATTGTGAAAAAAGACAGCTTTGTATCTATCCGCTATATGCTGCAGGAAAAAATCAGACTGTCCGTAGTGGAGGCAAATTCGATTTTTAAACTGGCATCTACTGTATTTTTGGAACAGGTACTGCTTAGGGTTGGTTTTATGCTTGTTGCAGTTATGGCAGCGGAGCTTGGCACGCAGGAGTATGCAGCGCATCAGCTTGGCATGAACGTTATGTCATTGTCATTTTCTTTTGGTGACGGCATGCAGGTAGCGGCAGTAACATTAATTGGGCAGAGCCTTGGAAGAAATGAGCCGGAGATGGCAAAACGTTATGGAACTATCTGCCAGAGAATCGGCAATTTTATTTCTGTTTTTCTGTCAATTCTCTATCTGGCAGGAGGAAGATGGCTGTTCCGTCTTTACTTTCCGGAGGATCCTTATGTGGTCGGCATCGGCGTGCAGATTATGCAGGTCATGGTAATCATCGTGCTGATGCAGGTGGCGCAGGTCATTTATATGGGATGCCTGCGTGGTGCGGGAGATGTGAAATTCACTACGATTGCATCTACGATCAGTGTAACCATTATCCGTCCGTTGGCATCTTATATTTTTGGGTACTCGCTTGGGCTTGGCGTGCTTGGCATTTGGCTTGGTGTGGTCTGCGATCAGGTAACAAGGCTGGTTCTGACTTCATGGCGCTTTGGTTCCGGCAAATGGATGAAGGTTAAAATATAAGGCGGATTTCCTCCTCTGTCAAATGAAACAGTGCTGCAATATGACGTTCCACCTGCTCGTATATGGATAGCCAGATACTGGTGCCATATGTTTCCGTTTGCAGCAGAGCAACAAGGAGCAGGATTTCTTCCTGCTCTTTTTTTGATGCCTGCGGAATGGGAAGCTGTTCCAAATGGGAACGCAGTACCTTAAGCGAGCGAAATGCTTTATGGTAGAGGAACTGCATACAGCGCGAGTTGAGCACAGCAAGGATATAGAGCATAGAAAGCCCTTCTATATGCGGAATCACAATATTGCAGCTGTTTAAAGGAAGCATCTGTTTATCGTCGTAGGCAAATACAAGACGTTCAGAAATAAAGCGGTACAGCAGCTTTTCCGGAGCATGGTAAAGAAATTCCGGGGCTGTCTGCTGACAGGCAGACAGCGGAACGGTAAGCTCCTTTGTGGGTGTGGCGATATGGTACGGCAAGATGTCCGGGCCGCACAGCACAGGAGCAGAATGGGGAGAGTCAATGCCATGTGTACTTGAGATGGCGTGTCCTGCTGCAATTTGCCGGAGTTTTGTGCGGTTGTCCCCGGTTACGATGCCAAGTGCGAAATCGGCATGGTCTTTTAGGCGGACACAATTCGGGGCCATAAACAGCTTTGCCATCAATGCATAAGAGTCATCATCCGGGAACAGGCAGAAGCCGTTGGCAGAGAGCTCTCGCTCCTTTTGAATGGTGAAGGACGTCTGTTCTGGTGTCGTAACACGTATGCCAATACAGGAATGTGGCGGGTCGGTTTTTTCTAAAGTCAGCACAATGCTTGGACAAAATACGCCGTCAAAGCAGTTGCCAAGATGAAAGAGTGCGCGGATGGAGGAGGCAGAAAGCAGCAGGGAGCGGATTTTTGTATGTGCCTTTACGGTAAGCAGTGCTTCTGGCAGCACAAAGGAAAGAAAGCCACCGTGAGTAAGGCATTTAAGCCCCTGTTCCAGAAACAGGTCGTAGGCTTCCGGTTTTGCGCATGAGGCACAGAGGAAACGTTGTCTGAGCAAAAGCTTTTCTTCTTTGGAAAAGGAAGACCCCCAAGGAGGATTGCCTAAAATAAAAGTATAGGTTTTGGTATTCCACCCAAGTAAAAAGTCGGCCGTGCGTATGTTGTGTTGAAGCGTATGGATATAGTGCTCATATTTTATGTGTAGTTCTGCCGGCTTTTCTGTTTTTGTACTGGAAATTCTGCTTTGGGCATCTATGGTAAGCTGCCTGAGCAGCAGATTAATGCGTGTCAGTGTAACAGCGGTGGAATCGGTATCAGTGCCGTAGATAGCAGTAAGAGGAATCTGCTTTGGCAGATGCAGCAAAAAGTTTCCGGTGCCGCAGCTTGGGTCGAGTACAGAAAATGCTGCGGCAGTATCCTGCCATGCTTTTTGCATTGCAGGCTCAAGCTCTGACAGCAGCTGCTTTACAACAAAAACAGGCGTATAGTAAGCGCCGGATGCTTTTCGGCTGCTTAGCTGTCTAAGGGAAAGGTAGAGGAAACCAAGCGTATCTTCTGACGGCATATAGCTGACCGGAAGTAAGAAAAGGGTTTCTTTTTGCAGCAGCAGTTTCTTTGCCTTTGCCTTATCCGGAATCAGTTCTCCGACGAGAGTCGACAGAGGGAAAAAGGAGTCAGGAGAAGCAAGGAAGGCAGAGAGCAGCGAGACAGTGTCTTTTGATAGGACGGAAGTGTTCTGCATTGGCATAGCTTCTGCAAACAGCCGGAGCGCGCATTCTGCCAAAAGCAGAAGAATCAGTTCTTCGCTTGGTGTGCTGTCTGCAAGCCAAGAAGAAAGGTGTGTGATCAGTGTCTGATTTGCGGAGCCTGCGGAAAGGTAGGAGGTATAAATGCTGTTTCCGCTGATATAGGCCTTGTTCCGCCGGTTTTTTAGAGTATGCCCTTCGCCGGAAAGCAGCTTACTGCGGTACGATTCGGCATACTCCACAGAAAAAAGGGGAGTTTTTTCCGAGGCATTAGAAGGGCAAAGTTTTCCCTGTGAGAGCCAGTTCCTTCCGGTGGCTGCCGAAATCGAGAGAAAGTCACACAATTCTTTTAAGGACAGGTATTGCATTTGGGCTCCATTTCTGCCGCCGCAGGCGGCCTTCTATATCAAAAGCGAACTTATTCGCTTGGGACTTTGTATGTAAAAAAGATTCACTAAAATTTTAAACAAAAATAAGCAGAAAGGCAAGGACATGTATCAAAATTATATCTTTGATTTATATGGGACTTTAGTTGACATCAAGACAAACGAGACGAGGAAATCTTTTTGGGAAAAGACCGCATTATTTTATTCTTTGAATGGAGCAGCCTATAGTTGGAAAGAATTGAAAAAGAGATATTCTGTACTCATTCAGGAAGAAGAGGCTGCGCTGATAAAAAAGCAGAAAAAGCTTGTATCAGAAGAATCCGCAAAATACATTGAAATAGAACTGGATCGTATTTTTGCAGCGCTTTATCGTGAAAAAGGAGTGTTGAAAAATGAAAAAGAATCGTTTCCTTGCCCTG
>CAJTZB010000060.1 GCA_910583815.1 uncultured Lachnospiraceae bacterium | reverse complement strand
TTTATTGCTTTCCAAAAAGGCACTGTCTTTTAAAACTGCTCCCATTCCCATACGGCACGCAGCAGTTCTCCAACGCTCCATGCCTGTGCAAAGCAGCCTCTGGAAACCGTAGGCATTCCGCCATCATAGATTTCTGCAATCTGCCCGACGCAGCCCTCTGACAGCCATTCCTGCAACGCTTCTATTCCTTTGCGAACATGTTCTGTCCACTCTTTTTTCTGCTCCCCCTGCTGCCTCCTGATATACCGGAGGCACGCCCTGTAATATGCTCCGAGCGGAAATGCCCAAACCGTCCCTTGATGGTACGCTCTATCTCTTTGTTCCATTGGGCCAATATAAAGCTTATGGAATGCTGCATCCTTTGGCGACAGAGTCCGCAGCCCTATCGTTGTGTACAGATCTTCCCTTATCTTTTTCAAAATGCTTTCTTCCTGAGCCAAGGAAATCATTGTAAATGGCTGCGTCAGCGCCCAAATCTGGTTACAGCGAATCTGTCTTTCTTCTGCAGTTCCCGAAAGCACATCTTTTAAACAGTGCTCTTCTTCATTCCAGAATTTCTCAAGAAACGACTTCTTTACATGCTCTGCAAGTTCTGCATAAGAAGAAGCGAGATTCTCATGCCCCATGTCAGAATCCCCCTGTCCCATTCCGGATATTTCAAGTTCCTTTGCAAACTGTTCCATCACGCAAAGCGCACTGTACCAATAAGCGTTGATTTCTACCGGTTTCCCATGCCTTGGCGTCGGCAGGAAGTCTCCGACCCGGACGTCCATCCAAGTCAGCTGTTCCAAATCTGCCCCTGCTAAAATCAACCCATCAGAATCCATACAGATATGGAAGTCTGTCCCATTTTTATATGCTTCCACAATCCCTTTCAGCACCGGAAAAATTTCTTTTACAAACTCCTTATCTTTTGAAAGCATAACATATTCATAAACTGCATTGATAAACAAAAGAGGGGCATCCACCGAATTATACATCGGACATTCCGTCCCTTCCGGAAACAGATTTGGAAGCAGTCCGTTTTTCACATACTTTGCAAATGTTCGCAGAATGCTTTTGCAATCGTCAAAGCGTCCGGTAAGCATTGTAATGCCGGGCAGAGAAATCATTGTGTCTCTTCCCCAGTCCTCAAAAAATGGGAACCCGGCTAAAATACTTTTTCCGTTTGTCGATTCCCTGTCTACCACATAAGCGTCCGCGCTCAGCACAAGCTGTTTTCCAAGCTCAGAAGCAAGCGGCGCTTTTTTAAGCAGAGCTTTTTCATACTCCCGATGTGCCTTCAAAAACTCCTCAAAACAGCCCTCTTGATATGCATATGGTTCCGTACTATAGATGCATTCCAGCACCGAAGCTTCCTGCCCCGCATGAAACAGCACCTCATGGTTGATGGCAGCATAGCCGGATGCCTCTCTTCCATCTCTCTCATCCTGCGAAAAGTACATTGGCCCAAACAGTTCGGCCTCTCTCTTGTGAAATCTTCCGTTTGATGAGACATAAAGCAGGCACCCATCTTCTCCATCCTTTTTGACATATGGCTGTATGCCGTCCCATGCGGCAATATCCTGCATATCTTCTTTTGCAAATACCGTATTCTTTGGAGTCATACGGAGCAGCGGCTTTACGCTTAAAACAACGGTTTTTCCTTCTGGTTTTATAATTTCATAGCGTACCGCAGCTGTATTGCTTCCATGTGCCATCACAGCCGCCCGCCGTACCGTCACATCGCCCACACGATATGTCCAGCTTGGATAACCGTCATATATAAATTCCGTCAAAAACTGAAATCCTTCAAAGTCCGGCACTCCATCCGCCATTCTCTGGGACAGCAATACATGTGGTATTCCATCTACCCAAAGTGTCTCATATAAATTGGTTATCATATGGAAGCGGACATTCGGAGCCTTTTTTGCCGCCATCAGCCATGCCTGGTCCCCTCTTGCAGCAGCCCCAATCAGCGACAGGCTTTGATAACCACCACGTCCATTTGCCAAAAGATAGCAGTTCTTCTCCCCTTCTTCTATTGTCGTCCATGCTTCCTGCCCAAATGCAAATCTCATACAGCCTCCGCCTGCCTCCCATCCTATCCAAACAGCTTCATATAAAGTTCTTTTGGAAGATATGCTTTAATGTAAGTTCCGTCGTCCCTGTACTCTTCCTCAAGCAGCTGCCCATATTTTCTTATTTGTTGTATTTTCCCTATCTCCGAATAAGGGAATATATGTTCCACCAATACCTTACGTTCCCGCAGCACTCGTTCTAACACCTCTAAAAGCTCTGTAATCCCTTCTCCGGTTTTCGCAGACACTTTCACGACTTCATCCGCCTTTAAGTCCTTTCTGCTCTCTGGAAGCATTTCTCCTGCTTCTATGGCAGCACGCAGAAGGTCCTGCTTGTTAAATACCGTAATCATCGTCTTGTCGGTTACTCCAAGCTCTCTTAATGTTTCATAGACAACATGTAACTGCCGGTCACAGTCCGGATTGGATGCATCCGCCACATGCAGAATAATGTCTGCATATTTTGCCTCTTCCAAAGTAGAACGAAATGCGTCAATCAGATGATGCGGAAGTTTCCGTACAAATCCGACCGTGTCGGTCAGCAAAATGTTCTGTCCACCAGGCAGCTCCAGATTCCTTGTCGTCGGGTCCAAAGTTGCAAACAGTTTATCTTCCTCTAATACCCCTGCATCCGTCAGGTAGTTTAACAGTGTTGACTTCCCGGCATTTGTATATCCAACAATTGCTGCTACCGGCACCGGAGAACGGTTTCTTGCTGCACGCAGCACCTCTCTTGATTTAATGACATCCGCAAGTTCTCTGTTCAGCTGGGCAATCCGGTCCTTAATCAGCCGTCGGTCCATTTCCAGCTTTTTCTCGCCCGGGCCTCTTGTTCCTATGCCGCCGCCCAAACGCGACAGGGAATTCCTCATTCCGATCAGGCGAGAAGAACGATACTTTAATTGCGCAAGTTCTACCTGTATCTTCCCTTCCTTTGTAGACGCATGCTGTGCAAAAATATCCAAAATCACCATTGTACGGTCCATTACCTTGCAGTCAAGCGCCATCTCCAAATTTTTCATTTGTGCCGGAGAAAGCTCATCATCACAGACAATTCCTGTCGCATTTAAGGAAACTACAAGCTCTTTTAACTCCTCAATTTTCCCCTTCCCAAGATAAGTTCCCGGATGCGGCGCTTCCCTGTTCTGAAGCACCGTCCCTGCAGCATCTGCGCCTGCTGTCCTTACAAGCTCCGCAAGCTCTGCAATAGATTCTTCTGTATCGTCCTGTTCTGAGGTTGCGACTCCAACTAAAACGACACGCTCTCTCTCTTCTTGCATTTGGTATAATTCCGCCATACTCCCTCCATAAAAAATTTCTGCAAGCAGAAATTACAAATCCGCTTTGCGGATTTGAGAATGAACGCGCCTCGCGGCGCATTTCTGCAAGGAAACAAAAGAGACTGCTGCAAAATAGCAACTGCCTTTTAAACAATTGCTGCAACAGTCCCTGACTTCTTAGCTGCAAAACTTATGTTACTCCAGCTTAAACTTTGCGACCTCTGTTTCCAAAAGCCCTGCTACCTGCTTGTTTAAGCCTGCATTCTGTTCAATATCGCCGACGTTCTGCGTCAAGGCAACTACGGTTTCCGTTGTGCTGACAACACCCTTTGCACTCTCTTCTATTGCAATATTGACAGCATAAATCGCTTCTTTAATGCCATCCATAATCTGCTTTAGCTTTTCAGAATGATCCGCAAAGCGTCCCATTGTATGATGGATTTCTTCTGCGTCTTTACGGTAATCTTCACTTGCAGTAAGCAGTCCCTGATAGCCTTTCATCGCTGTTTCTTCCATAAAGCGAACCATCTTTTCTGCTTCTTCCGCAAGCCCCTCTACCGACGCAATGACACCACTGCTCACCATCTTAATTTTTGCCGCAGCTGCCGCAGAATCCGCCGCCAGTTTCCCGATTTCACTGGCAACAACCGCAAAGCCTCTGCCTGCCTCTCCTGCCCTTGCAGCTTCAATTGAAGCGTTCAGCGCCAACAGGTTAGTCTGGTCGGTAATCTCAATGATATTTTCCGTCAGCAAATTGATTTCCTGAACGGATTTGGACTGTTCAATTTTGGTATTGATAGATGCCGACATCTGTGATGCCAGACGGAATGCATCCTCCTTCGCAGTTTCTGCCTCCTTATAGATATTCTGTGCTTTTTCCTGAATTTTCTTTGTGGAAATGTCTCCCTGTCTTGCCTGCTCCGAAATATCATCTGCACTGCTGTATGCTTCTGCCGCAGAATCATTAATCTGGCTGATAGATGCTGTTGTCTCTTCCATTGCCGCGCTCATTTCTTCCATTGTAGAAGAAACATCTGTAATTCCTTCTCTTGCATTTGCCAGATTCTCTGCGACAATCTCTGTCACATCTTTTAATGTATTGGAATTGGAAGAAATCTGAAGCATAATGTTTCTGATATAATGCAGTAATTCATTCACATTATTTGCCATCAGTTCCATCTCATCTCCGGTCTTGACGTCCATAGTCTGCGTTAAATCACCTTCATTATGTACAAGTTCATACAGTTTTTCATTGACTTTCCAAATATGCTTTGTAATTGCACCTACCGTAAGACCGATAAGGAGCATCGCCGCCGCCAAACCAATAACGGCAATTTCTACTGTCTGCAGATTTGCCTTTCTTAACTGCTCTACAATTTCAGAAGCATCATAATCGCTTCCCAATATTGCAACTACCCGACCCGAAGCATCCTTTATTGGAATGTAGACCGAAATCAAATAATCATCATCATAAGAAGAAATCGTATCCTGTATATAAGACTCTCCACCAAATACAGATGCCAGTTCCTGATAGGATTCTTCAAATTCTTCGCCTATCATCGCCTGTCCGTCTGTTTCATCTGTATCAATTCCATAATATACCTTACTCCCATCTGTCGTCAAGGTATACAGATATTTTACGCCACAGCTCTCCTTCATCTGGCGCAGCCTGACAATCGTGTTCTGATAAACTTCAGAATCCTCATCACCCGGCTTTAAATCTTTTATACTGTCCCCATCAATCTGTGCGACTGTCAGGCGTGCTGCGATTTCTGCCTGTTCTACGCCCATATCAATCATATTCTCCTGTATGCGCAGATAGGAACTCACTCCCATCAGCGTAACAAGGCATAAAATAACTGCACTGACACTCAGTAAAATTTTTACTCTAATGCTTAGTCTCCTTGTTTTTCTTTTCATCTTTCGTCACACTCTTTCTATTAGGTTTCAAAACATTATGAAGATTTTGATAATTTTAATTATAAACGAGAACATGTACGAGCGCAACCACAAATTTGCAAAGATTTTCACAAAATATATCCAAATATGTACTATTCTTACTGAATTGTATGTAAACTTACAGCTTTATCTATCAACTTTTCTACCCATGCCGTCACTTGGCAAAGGTACTATTTTAATATGATAGCTCACATGAAGCATTCCGCAGCCTATTTTACTTTGTCCGGAATCCAGTGGCAAAGCTTTTTGTACAATTCTGTCATATCAATCGGTTTTGAAAGGTAGTCACTCATGCCTGCCTGTATATATTCTTCCTGTTGTTCCTTCGCAGTGTTTGCAGTCAGTGCAATAACCGGAAGCTTTTTGTACCGTTCGCCTTCCAGTCCGCGAATTGCCTTTATTGCCTCTATTCCATCCATGACCGGCATCAGATGATCCATAAATACCAAATCATACTCCTTGCTCTGTACCAGCTCCAAGGCCTGCTTTCCATCAGAGGCAGTTTCTATCTGCACGCCCAGCGGCCGCAGCATTTCTTCTGCTACCATACGGTTAATCTCGTTGTCGTCCACAATCAGAATGCTGGCGTCTGCCGCTGCTGCCGGCATGGACTGGTACTCCTGTTTTGGCTGCTGCGCCTGCTTTTCTATATATGCAAGAAGCAGATTACAGAAATTGCTGCTATACAAAGGTTTGTTCATAAAAAACATACCTTCTGGAATCTCTTGCTCTTCCATTGGATTCTGCATAATGCAAAGTATCGCGCCTGATTCCTCAAGCTTGCGCTTCTCCCCCTCTGCAAGTTCCTCATAGCGGTCCGTAAAATAGAATAACGGCAGATTATTCTCTTCAGGCTGCTCCTCATCCGACACATAAGTAAGCTGATACTCTTTGGAAAGCCCTCTTAGTATCTCATTTGCCAGACTGCTTTTCATATTGCCTGCAACCGCTGCCCGAAGCCCCTCTGGAAGCCTTGCTGCCCTTGAAGCATCAACCACTTTCTGATGAACCGTAAAATAAAACTCGCTGCCTTTGCCATATTCGCTTTTTACACCGACGCTTCCGTTCATCATTTCGACAAGCTGCTTGGAAATGGACAACCCAAGTCCGGTCCCTTCCTTATGGTGGTTTTTCTTTGCATCCACTTGCTGAAAAGAAGCAAACAGCTTGTCAATGTCTTCTTCCCGGATGCCCTGCCCCGTATCTTTTACTGAAACAAACAGTTCCATATCATCCTGCTCTATCTTCGCCACCTTTACGGCAAGGCAGACATATCCCTCATCCGTGAACTTTGTCGCGTTGTTCATCAGATTGATAATCACCTGACGGATGCGCAGAACATCCCCATACAGCCGCGCCGGCAGCTCCGGGTCAATGTCAAACAGCAGCTCTACCGGCTTGCTGCCAATCCGGTTCAATATCATCATCCCAAGGTCGCTAAGCATCGGCATAAAGTCATATTCTTCATCCACAAGCTCCATCTTCCCGGACTCAATCTTGGAAATATCAAGCAGGTCGTTGACAATCGCAAGCAACGCATTTCCAGAATTTTGGATGTTCATCAGATATTCCTTTTCCTGCCTTGGCAAGTCCCTGCGAAGCATAATCTGAGCCATGCCCACGATTGCATTCATTGGTGTACGGATTTCATGGGACACATTGGACACAAACGCCGATTTTGCCTGGTTTGCTGCATCTGCGCGCTCCTTTTCCTCCCTGACGCGTGCCATCAGCTCATACTGTTCCGTAATATCTACAAGCAACAAACTGTAGCCGGACAGCCTGTCTTTTTCCCACAGTTCCATAATCTTTTTATTGTAATAACGTTCCTGAACCTGCTGCACCTTCTCTTCATTTGTAAAGAGACGGAACATGTCTCCTTCAACAGTTTCATTCTGGCGCTTGTAGTTCAGCTCCGGAAATATCTTTCTGGCATAAGAATTAGAATCCAGATACCCATACATGCTGTCTACAATCACAAAAGCGTCCGCCATCTGCTCAAACACCCATTCATGGCCAAGGTGTGTGATTCCGAAAAATCCATCTCTGCGTACGCTGACAATAATAGAAAGAATAGACAAGGATGCAAAAATTGGGACAATATCAAAATGAAAATCAAATAAAAGCATCAGGATAAGAGATGTACAGATTACAAACTGAGCTCCTGCAAGTTTTGCAAGGTTACTGCGCTCTGATGCAATCTGTACAAGGAACATACGAACCGTAGTATAAACCATGCCGCAAACCAGAATTATGCACATCGTGCTATAGCGCAGCAGGTACAGCACACCCGGCTCTGCCTGAATCAGCACCAGTCCAAGCGTTTCGCTCCACTGAAACTCCAGACTTTTAAATACCATCGAAAGTCCGTTCTCGCTCCAGACAGACACCAAGAACACTATGTCTTGAATAGACCAGAAAGTAAGCAGCAGCTTTGTCCATTTATGTTTCTTTAATTTCAGATATGACCACAAAAACAGCCCAAATGTCAAATAAAATACTACATTCCCGAAATACTCCATTTTTAACGCTGTCAGCGCACCGTCATAGGTCTTTGTCTGGAGCAGCAGCATATAGCTTCCATTGATAATCAGGCATCCGAGATTTGCAAGCAGCAGATACATAGAAGTCCTGTTCTGCGCCCTTTTTAAAAGCGAAACACAGCCTACAGCGGGGACAAGCACTCCAAGAAGCTGTACTGCCTCAGCTAAAATGCGAATTATCATCCTTTACTTCCCCTTTTTATATTTCTCATATCATAGACTGTATCATTTGTCAACACAAAACTTGTTTCACTCCGGCGTAGCAAAACAAGTATCTGCCCTTACTTCTCTTTTCATACCTCAATCAGACTTGCTATCGGTGTTATGATTGTCCGTCCGCACTTTGGGCAGTAGACCCTGATTTCTTTGAATTCCTCTTCTCCGTCCTGCGCAGTACTATCCTGCTCATCCATAACTACCCAATACCGAGAACCACAATTAGGATAATAGCATCCGCTAAACTCCCGGCGCATAACACTCATTCCTGGCGCAAGCTCCGGTATAGGAGCAATCATGTCTTCTGTCCCTCCCCTTCTTTTTCCCATCATACTTTCCGGTACCTCCTCCGGCATCTTCTTTCCTGTTTCAATATCTACCATAATTTTCCCTCTCTTTATTTTTCGCTGTTCCAGACATATACCAAATCCCGATGCCCCAAACACAGCTTCGGTGTGCATATGGTAACACGCCTCATTTACAGACATCTTTTTTATTCAAACACATTATAAATGCGCCCCTTTCATTTAAAAAGGGGCGCAGGAGAATTGACAAATTATTCAGTATAATTATCATTTCTTATTTATTTGGACTTGCGTTTCAAAATCCTTTTTAATGCAAAATACAGCACAAGTCACAGCATTTACACAAAAAATCCCATTCCTGCCATAACTGCTGCAAAAAATTGAAGCTGCAGGCAAAACCAGAGCAATGTGGCAGATTTTCCTTTTTATCCGGTTCATAAACTTTTCTCCGTAATATATCTGAAATACTTCTCCCGGATAGCATGGCGTTCCCTGACTCTAATAGGAACAATATCACCTGTCTCCATGTGAAAATCGTCCGCCGCTACAAATACACGATCCATATTTACAAGAAAGCTCTGGTGACAGCGCAGAAATGATGTCTTAGGGAGCTGGCTAGCCAGTTCGTCCAGACGTCCATAATAGAAAAAAGTTTCTTTTATTGTATGAATGGTCAGGCGGTTCCGGTTGCTTTCAATATATACAATTTCAGATGGCGCAATTGTATATATACTGTTTCCCTGTTTTAAAGTAAGCATCCGCGGAGTTTCATACTCACTTAACCGTTTTAACAGCTGCTGCAGCTTTGTTATCTCCAAAGGCTTCAATAGATAGCTCATCGCATCTACTTCGTAGCCTTCTATCGCAAAATCCGGTGTTGTTGTAAGAAAAACAATGGCTGCCTTACACCCTGCAGCGCGCAGGCGGCGTGCTGTCTCTATGCCGTCCATTCCCGGCATATAAATATCCAAAAAAATCAGGTGTATATCTGTTCTTTTCTCTTCCCAATGTTCAAGCAATGCATCGCCATTCTCATATTCTATGAACTCTGCATCCATATTAAAATCTGCCATCTCTTTTTTCAGAATCAGACACGTTTCCCTTCTGTCTCTTTCTATATCATCGCAAATTGCAACATGAAACACATCATACCTCCTCACTTCTTGTATAACTATTTTAGCATGGGGCAGCATCGGTGTACAGATTTTCTTCTTCCGAAAAAATAATCTAGGAGAAACATCAAGTTTTCAAGGAGAATTGTCATTTATACCCATTATCATAACTTAGTATCACTGCATTCCTCAAGTTTTTTTACAATTTCGCAGAAGTCCTTTTTTGCAATCTCATACTTGGAAGAATCCCGCAGAATTGCCGAAGGATGATATGTCGCAGTCAGCGCACAGTTTTTCCGGTATGTCCAAGTGCCATGCTGCTTAGTAATTTTAAAATCTGATGAAATAATACGCTGTGCTGCAACGCGCCCAAGGCAGACAATGATTTTAGGCTTTAACAGAAACGTCTCATACTTCAAATAGGGAAAACAGGCCTCTTTTTCCTCTTCTTTCGGATCCCTGTTACCGGGAGGATGGCACTTTAAAATATTAGTAATATATATTTCTTTTCTGTCCAGTCCGCAGTCTTTTAAAAGACTGTCCAATATTTTCCCCGACTCCCCGACAAAAGGAATACCCTGCTCATCTTCCTGCCCTCCGGGGGCTTCGGCAATCAGCATAAGAGCCGCCTGATAATTTCCGCGCCCCATAACAGGATGGCGTCTTGTCTGGCTCAACGGACAACGAGTGCAGGCAGCAATATGCTGTTCAATATCCTTCCAAGTATATTGCATAAGGCCTCCTTTGTGTTCTCTGTTTCAACAATAGCGTTGGTAATATGAGATATGCTGCCACCCATATACTAACGCTATTATATACACAAACTATGGAAATAGTAAAGTTTTATATCCGCAGCCTACCCGCCTCAGCCCGGAATACTTGAATTCAGGCACAATGCTCCATAGCCTGCTGATATCAAGTAATTGACAAGAACTTCTTTGACTTTCCCACATGAAAATCGCTGAAACCAGCATAGCTTCATGAGGTGGATAGTAAATTAGTATTGGGTTGGAAAAAAATTACGGAAAATTAATGCTAAGTCAGAGTGAATTTATAGTAAGTGGTCTATATAAGCAAAAAAGCCAAGAGGCTTCTCTGCTTTTTTGCCTATGCTTACTATTTTTACATACCTACGAACATTACCTAAAATGAAACTATTATAATCTGTATTTCAAGAAATACCATATTTTCTAAAAATACTATTCAAATCACCCTTGGTGATTTTCCTCGCCAAATAATATGCTTTTACGCCTGCTTCCACTATTTCAAAAGCAATATCAAACATAAACCGATTGCACTCTTCAAAGTATTTCTGTAATCCTTCAAAATCATTTTGCAGTATAGTTGAAAGATTGTCTCTTAAATCAACTTTTTCATATCTTCTTTGAAAAGTAAATCACAATTAACTCTTTTTACTATATAAAAAATTTTAATCCCACAAATGAACGGCTTCCTGTTCCAGCTTACAGTTCTCATTAAGCATGTACGAAATTACGCACCCATAATCCTCTGTTTCTTCATGCTGCATCCGCTCTGTCAGCTCCTCCTTTAATTGCAGGAGTCGTTTTCTGTCATTTTCGGTCAATGGCTTTCTGTCCTCGCGATATCTCTGAAGTGTCTCCATATCCATATACAGTGACCGGAACGGAATCCCTGTCTCTTTCTTCAAATGCTCCAGAATATAAAAACCTCCCGCGTCGATGTCTCCGAAATGTCGGTATTCTTTCCCGGGATTCCGTTGATATAAATATATGAGGAATTCTCTTTTTACCTTATTGTGGAATCCTCCTAGATAAACAACAAAATCATCCTCCACAGAATAATCGTGAAAACTGGTAAGATTCTCCACCGTTACCACACGCTTTCCCATAACCGTAACAGCTTTCAGGCTCTTGATTGATTCTGTAGACAGCGCAATATCACCTTCTATCAGGGACAAATTGATCTCCTGCTCACTTGATCTGCGTTTTCTTCCAATCCTTATACTTCCATTTCCTTTCATCATCACATAAGTCGGCGTATGGACAATTCCGCATTCCTCCAGTACAAAGTCGCGCTCCTGATACGCTCCATACTGATACAGTAAAGCCTCTACCTTGTGCTTTAGCTGCTCCATTCTCTTGGAATCATGGAACAGCCGCATGGAAAGGCTGCGGATAAATATCTCCTCCTGATTCTCCAGAACCGCTTTTACTGCCAGAAGCAGTTCGCGATATTCTTCCAGATCATGATTGTAATATTCCACATTCAGATTTTTTTCAACCCTAAGCCGTTGCTCACTTATATACTTAACTAACGGCATCTGATGCTCATTATCAGATGCCTTGTGCAGGCACAGCTCATCGTCTTGACCGAGATCATCCCATATGCGCACAAGTTCTTCTTGCTCCCATCTTCTTGGCATTCTTCCCAACATTTCATAGCAGACATCCAGCCGTTTCGGATTGAGTGTGATCTTCTTTAGTATACCCTTTTTCCAATACGCCAGTGTAACCAGCTCCCCGGCGCACAGCTCTTCCATTGACTCATTAATCTGGCAGAAATAGTCATACTCCGCATCGTCATTATATTTGGGGAAAATCTTCCCGACGCTCACGGAAAATGTCTGGCTTACCTGATTGTCTCCCCGGAATGTCCGACTCCTTTCATAGGAATCCAAAAGATGCTCCAACACTTTCCTCTGCTGCCTGTCCATCACAAATCATATTCCTCCACAATACTGTTCTGCCCCACACGGATCGCAGCCAGAACCGTTCCAACCTGCTCACCGATTACCTCAATTTTCGCCGGCGGCGTCGCCAGAATAACCTGCAGCCCCAATCCGTTGAAAAACTCCATCATGGACTGAATGCGTTCATCATCCATCTTATCAAAAGCCTCATCCAGCAGCATGATTCTTATACTGTTCCCATATCGATATAACTGATAAAAAGAAGCTGCAATTGCCACATAATAAGGCACCTGCGTCTCACTGCCGCTTTTTTCTCCGTAAATGTCAGAAAATCG
>CAJTZB010000059.1 GCA_910583815.1 uncultured Lachnospiraceae bacterium | reverse complement strand
TAGAATTCTGCTTCTATCCCCTCGTTCAGCAGAAACAGCTCCAGGCAGTTTCTGATATCGCTTGTTGTGGAGCCGCCAAGGACCGCGATTTTCTTCTTCAGTGTTTTCTTCCCGGCCTCTGAAATCTCTTTCAGAAGCTCTTTTTTCAGGCTGCGCCTCCTGCTCAGTATCAGCTCGCAGTCAAATGGGTACTCTAATTCTTTCATCCCTTTTGCCACTCCTCCCTGTTTTCTACTTTTTCCTATATGGCTTGGCATTCATCTTAATATCAAAAGTCACGGAATCCACCACTTTCTTCAAATACCTGTCATATACTACAATGCCAAGCCCTCTTTGACCTTGCATCATATATTCTTCTCCGTTTATTTTAATGCTTCCACTGTCTCCGGCATGATAGCCCTGACTTAAAATTTCTATGCTGTTTTCCCCTATCGTCCCGGTATAATATGCTTCCTCACCTAATGCTACAATATCTGCCTCTACTCTGTTTCCATTTGAAAGAACTCCAACATAGGACTGCGTTCCATGTGCTTTTGAGAGGTTCTCAAACGGCAGCATACCAAACAGTTCCTTATAATTTTTAATATCTGACATCCCATCATTTACACAGAAAAAAACATCATAGTCCGAGCTTACCAGATAGGACAGATACTGTTCCAGTTCATTTATCTGTGGCAGTTTTCCTGAAACATAGTAATGATAATTCGTTTCATAATCTTCATACTTGTTTTCTCCACGATGGTCAGACAAGTTCAGCTCTCTTTTCAGATATTGTGCTAAATATGACGATACCTTTGTCGCTCCGCTGTCATTGAGGTGGGAATACGAGTCATAAAAATCTTTATCAGAATCTATTCCTATTTCCTTGGTGCTGTAATTTAAATCTACATATTTTATCCCTAATTCTTTACATATGTTTTCCAATGATTCCTTATAGACTTCTCTCCAGTAAGGAGCCGGTGCTTTCCATAGTACCAATTCCGCTCCCGCTTTGTCACATACTTCCTTCATTCCATATATGGCTTTCCTTGTGCTTTCTGTCAGCTCATAGTCCGGAACTGCATCCTTTATCTGGGTAAGATCTGCTTTGGTCACTCTATACCTTGGATAATAGCCTTTGTAAGAATAGTCTCCTTCTTCAATCCCATAGATTGCCCATTCAAAATCTATAGCACCCAGTTCCTCCCATCTTTCATGAAAGCGCAGTACCGGAAACACATAGCTAAGGAAACTTTCTTCTTCCCTGATAGAATTTGCCAAATTTCTAAACTTGCTTATAGAAAACGGCAGATTATCATAAGCACGTCTGTTCCATTGCTCTTCTGTCTTGTCCTGCAATACCAATCCGGCACATTCCACAAAAACAGCTCTGGGTGACTGCTCCTTCAAGCCATATTCCAAATATGCCTTTGTTGCCCAGGCATCCTGCGCAGACGAACCAAGCACATAAGAGGCAATCCCTTCTTCTTTCCATAAAATACATGGATTGACTGTGCAAAAGTTTTGACTGCTTCCAAGAAAAAGAACATCCACCGTATCTTCTTCTAAATCGGCATATCCTGACACCCATGATGTAACTGCTTCCTGGCTGCTGTTTTTCTTAACTCTTTTTTCCTTGAACAATTCTCCCATAAAAGCAAGTGCGATAATAAATATGAAAAAAAATACTGTGATTTTGGCTAATTTTTTTATCACAATTCTTCTCCTTCTCTTTCGCCTGACATTTCATCATACCAGTCAGATATGCAAAATAAATCTGTTTTGGTTCTTAAAAAACATCGCCGTTCCAAACAGCAGCATCGCAGCTGCCGCAATACAGCCTGCGGCTACATAGCTTGCCTGCGGCAATGCACCTACATAAAAAATGTCCCTGAATTGCTTCACATAATAATACATTGGGTTACAATGCTCCACTATAAACCGAACACTTCCTGGCAATGATTCTACCGGATAAAAAATCGGCGTTAAATACATCCATGCCATTGTCACTGCGTTATAAATATGCTGTACATCCCGAAAGAACACATTGGCCTGTGCCAAAAACAAACCAAGCCCAAGGCAGAATACAAATAACTGCAGAAGCACAAACGGAAACAGCAGATTGTATATGCTGAACTTTGCGCCCGTTGCCAGCATTACAAAAGCCAGCGCAACCATAGTAAACAGCAAATCAATCAATGTACTTATCACTTTTGAAAAGGTAAAAATGTACTTTGGTACATACGCCTTTTTTATCAATGTTCCGTTGGCATTGATAGAATTCATCGCCTGTACCGTAGACGTCCGCATAAAATTAAACAGCAGCTGGCCAGTAAACAAATATACCGGAAAATTATCAATATTCCTCTGAAACATTGCCGAAAACACAATTGTCATAACAATCATGGAAAGCAATGGATCCAAGACACTCCATAAATATCCAAGTACACTTCTTCGGTATTTCAGCTTAACATCACGCATGACAAGTTGCTTCAATAAATCTTTATAACGGAAAAAATCTCCCAATCTGGCCATCCAAATCCGCATGACAATACTGCCTTTCTCTATTTACAAAAATACATGTTATAAATTGCATCTGCTATTTCAAAATCTTCTTTTTCGTCTATATCAATGCTTTCAATTTCACCTACCGTCACCATATATGGATGGTTTCCTATACGGCGCTTCATCTGTGCAATGACATTCTTCTGATAGATATAAAATCCACTGGTCTCACAATATAATGCTTCTAAATCCTGTGTTCTGGATATTCTCTCCAAGGTATAATTAAACGGCTTCCCATCTTTCCAAAGAAATTCCTGAAGCATCTTTACTGCAAATGCCGAGTCGTATCCTTGCTCCAGCACTGCCGCCAAGCCTTTTTCTATGCTTGTCCCTTGGACAAAAGGCGCTGTCGTATGTGTCATCACATAAACATCTGCCGGAACATCTGCTGCAAATGCCTCCAGCACCTCATTCATGGAAGTTGTATCCTGATCCAGTTCCTCGCTTCTCCTTAAATATTTTACCCCCTCCGGAAGATAATCCGTGATTTCGGGGTTGCTGCAATATACATACACCTCATCAATCTTCTCTATTTCCTTTAAGGTATTTAAAATATACCAGCAAAGCGGCTTCCCATTTGTAAACGCTTTTGTATTCTTCTGCGGAAGCCTCCGATTATTTAATTTCATTGGAACTACTGCGACGACTTTCATGGCTGCTTTCTCCTCCAAACTTGATTTTCCGCGGCTTTGTCAAAAACTCCATTTCAATATCCTTAGAGAGCTCCTCTAACATTTTGCTCATTTCCCGATTCATAGTCTTTAATAACTCTATATCAGTTACCAAAACCATGCTCTTTTCCGCATAATCTACCGTGACATCATTGCTATAGCCATCCAGTCCCGCCAAATATATTTTCTGTGCTTTTAATTTAATCAGCAGCTTCAATAACATCATCCCGGCATTATCTTTTATTGCCGGATACTCGTTGAGCAAATCGGCATAATTTACTACATAGGCTGTATCAGCAGAGGCTTCCTCTATATTAGATGTAACAATTTCTTCGCAGCTTTTTATATGCTTTCTTTCCGCATAACGCCTTATATTGCTGTAAAAAGCAAAATCGCTTTTTATTTTATCAGAAACAAAATTAACAGATATAACAATTGGATTCTCTGTTTCTATATACATTTTGATCTTTTCTTGTTCATCTAAAATGCTTCCGCCCGGAGCCAAAAGCAGTATCTCTTTTCCTTGGAATTTCTTTTCTAACTCCTCCATTATCTTGGCATCCTGAACTTTATGGGACTGATATTGCTCATACAGTTTTTGGATATATGCCTTATCATAATGAAATCTTTTTTCTTCCTCAAGCTTTGAAAGGATGCTATTTATGTCAACGACAGTTAAAGTATTTTTCCCCTCCAAAAAAGTAGAATAGTTAGGATGGCAGTTCCATGAAGCAGACAAGTAATGCGGCAGAGAATACCCCCATCCTTTTAACTGATAAACCCTGTTTATTACCTCATCGATTGCCTGCAGAATAGGTGCTATATTATATTTGCTTCCCTTTGTTTCATTTAAATGCTCAATGAACAGTTCCGTATTTAGATTTCCGGCACCCCTGCCCATTCCCATAATGCTTGCATCAATAATCACATCTCTTGTTTCTGCTGCCTTCACGACAGTCTGCGCATTGGCGAAGGCCATCTGCAAGTTATTGTGAGAATGGTATCCTAACTGTATCTTCTGATCCAGGTTATGGGTTACCAAATAAAACAACCTCATTAAATCAAACTGCTTCATGACCCCAAAACTGTCTACAATGTAAAATGCAACGGCTTTTATTTGATTTGCCTTTGAAATCAGTTCTACAAACTCTGCATCCTCATATGACAATGAAACCATTGGCTGAATGTATACTTCATAACCTTTTTCGCATATCTTTTCTGCATATGCTATCGCCTCTTTCCACTTATTTTTATGGAAAGCAAGGCGAATCCCTGAAATTCTGCTCTCCTTGCGGTCCGGTATTTTTTCTATTTCATAATCTCCATAATTTATCATGCAGACATAATTATAATCCGGCATATCTGACAGCAGAGCATCTATCTGGGCAAAAGACGCGAACATTGTACTTTCCCTATTTTCCTTTTCCTTGCTGGAAACGTAGCCGCATTCAATAATATCAACCTTTGCTTCTGCCAGCTTTTTTATTATTTTTTTTATATTTTCTGCTCCAAAGTCCCAATTGTTTATATAGCCGCCATCCCTCAATGTACAATCCAATAGTCTTATCATACCTCTGCATCCCTCCTTACCCAACTATAATGCGATTACTTCAAAGACTCGTCCAAGATATATCCCTTTGTCTTGCCCTCTTCGTCTTTGCTTGCTTTCAGCATTTTCCTTAATGTTTCTGCCGCTTTTCCATAACTGCCGATATGTTTATCGCTCTTTTCGTAAATTTCACGCGCCAATGAAAAAATTGCTTTCATTTCTTCTGGTGTCCTGACATATTCCAATCCAAAATAGAACATGCAGACTTCCTTTTGCTGCAATGTTATTTTCTCATGCAGTTTTCCTTCTTTTGGCAAAAAACACTTTGCAATTTCTTTCTTATTTTTTTCAATCAGCCACACTGCTTTATCTGTAAGCCGTTCCCTGCTCTCCTGCTCTGTAACTTTCGTTTCATAATACGTGAGAGGCTTGTTCATATAAATAGAATATCCGACATGGGAACCTATATCATTTGTCAATACCGCATCTGCCAATGTTAAGAGGCTCTTTTGCCGTCTCATAAAATTACAGTCTGAACGGAATCCGGAAGTAACAATTTTTACTCCCATCTCCTCAAAAGCATGCACATAATCTTCCTCCAAATCTGCCCAATAGCAGCAGAGTGCCAGTGTATCAAATTGAGACTGCTGTTCTTTTATAAAGCGGATAAAATCATTGTCTTCATAGACTTTATGAAGCCACTCATGGTTATGTGCATAAAAAATCAGCAGTGTCCTCCCCCATTCTTCCTTCTTTTTTTTCAGGAGTTCTTCATCATAATATTGTTCTGCGTACGCAATATATGGCCCTACCGTATACACCGGAAGACGGTATTTCTCCTGTAAAAACTTCTTTCTGAAATCTCCAAGCGTAATATAGCCCGTATATCGCCTCTTTCCTTCTCCGCCAAATGGAGCTATATTTTGAAAATGTGCACCATGCTCAATCAATGCATAGTCTTTTATCTTCTCTTTTTCAGGCGGAATCCCAGCGTAACTTAGCATATCGTTTTGGATTCCGTAATAGGAACCCGGATCGGCCGTATATAACGGACAATTTGTCTGATAACCGGCAGCTTCCAATTTATTTTTAAATTGAATCAGGACACTGTAATCCTCTATGCAGTCCTTCGTGGAGTACTCTTCCAGCAAGTTTTTAGGAAATGCATATTGCTCTTGCATCTGCCTTCTGGTTTTTATTACTTCCCTATAGTCAGCCTTCAGCTCCGGATATATCTTTCTCTTTATTCTTTTTGCTTCATCAAGCAGCTTTCTCAATGGTTTTGTCATTTTCCATATGGTAGAATTCTCATATTCAGAAATCTGATTTTGAAGAGTCTTTCTATCCTTTATCAGTCTCCATCTCTCTGTTTTACTTAAAAAAGAATCTATGCTTTTCTCAAAATGGTATTCAAAAACAGAACGCGGCACAGAAACCATATCTTGCTTAGCATCGTCTTGATAATGGCAGAAATGCATCGCATTTTTCCCCATTTTATCCAACTTCTCCGAATACCAATAAGCTGCTTCCGGACGCAGCAAAGCTATCTTATCTTCTAACAGCCTTGTACATCCGTCAAATGGAATCCCATATAATTCATCCAAACATGCCGCGGCTATCTTCCCCAGTTCCGGTCTTTCTCCTCGTTCCAGAGCAGACTCTGCTCGTTCCAACATAGCAGAAAGAGATGGGCTTCCTTTCTTCCCTCCAAACAGCTCATCTGAAAACATTTCCTTTCCTGCATATACAAAAAACGCATCGTATGGAAGCAGTGAATTCATCGGCACATCCACCTGCATATGGCTGCTAATATAAATCCCGCCACCTTCTACAATCCTTTGAAGTGCAAAATAGGATGCTATAAGCTGGTAATCTCCTTCTTCATAATACCTTGCTATCTTTGGCTGCAGAACATTGCAGTTGCTTTCATCCAGAACAACAACCGTTCCTCCGTCGTAAAAGCCACGTTCTGACAGCATTTCCTTCTGTTCTTTGTGTTCTTCACTGCCAAACCCATTGATATAAAACAGTTTGGGAACGGAGCCTTCCGTCAGGTCCCAATACTTCTGCAGGCCTTTTGCCAGTTCCGGATACCTCTTTGTCAATCCGGAACTATATGCAAACTCTTCCCATTCCCTTATCTTTTCAATGAAATCACCTGCATAAACCCAGCGATGCGATACATTCCTATCCAAAAGCTTAAATAACAGTACGGTTACTTCTACTTTATATTCCGGATTGCACATATGAACTGCAAAATCTGCCGCCTTGACCATATCCCTTACTTTATTGTCAAAAAAGCTGTTTGATATGGAGCCTTCTCTTGTATAGTAATGATATAACGGTTTATCTACAAAACCGATTTTCTTTGCATATGACGCAACTACCGGCATATATGCAACATCCTCATGCCATATCTTCGGGATGTCCCCAATACCTTCCAGTATGCTGCGGTGTACAAGTTTTGTACAAAAGCATACGGTAAATTTCTGTATATAGTCCCCCTTCTTTAAATGTTCCGGTAAACGCCCAACTACTTTTGATGAAGTCTCTGTTTCAATAAAATATGAGCTGTCTACCATATCACATCTGTCTCTGACCGCTTTTTTATATAACAGTTCAAACATGTCTTCTTCGACATAATCATCCGAGTCAACAAAGCCAATATATTCCCCGGAGGAATGTGCCATGCCGTAATTTCTTGCATCGCTCAGTCCACCATTTTCTTTTATAAATGCCTTTACTTTCTGAGGATATTCTTTTGTATAAACATCTATAATTTTTTGCGACTCATCCGGGCTTCCATCATTTACGACAATAATTTCAATCTCTTTTAATGTCTGATTTACCAAGGAGTCCAAGCACTTCTTTAAATAGATTTCTGTATTATATACAGGAACTATCACTGATACTTTTGGCATATTCTCTCACCTCATATGTTTTTTATAAAAGCTGCCCCTTTACGAAGCCATTTTGTCACTCGCCATGAAGTGGAATCCAACAGTTCTTTCTTTTCTTTCCTGAGTTTTAAAATCTCCTGTTTCCATTTCTCAGCATTTATCTTCCTCAATGCTTCTCTTAGTTCCAATTGCTTTTGTCCATCTTTTATATAACCATTCTCTGTAACCCTGACGCATATGTTTTCCTGTGTCCCTATATCAAAAACAGTTACTTCCGGTGACAGGCACAATTCATTTTCCCTGCTTTTTTTTATTCCCGGCCTAACTTCCTTATCGCTTTTTGCCATCAATATATCTGCCATCTGCTCCCCCCATTTCTCTGAAAGCCGGCATTGTACAAGCGCTTGTTTTAGGATCGTGCTTTCTGGTGCAGCTGCAAAAATTTCTTCTGACATAGTTTCCTCATCCAGCATCGCCCAGGCCCCTTGATATTTTCTTAAATAGTCAAAACAGCCGGTAACCTCAACAAAGTCACCTATATAAACTCCGCCTTGTCTGGACATATATTGCAACGCACAGTATTTTGCCAAACGTGCATACTGCTTCTCATGATACCACTGGCACAGATCAGCGTCCCTCATTGCCCACTCACAAGTAGATTCATTAAGCACGACTATCTCTGTCTTATCTAAAAACAATGTCTGACATTCTGTTTCCTTCTGTTGTATCTCATTCTCACCTTTTCCAAACCCATTCACAAAAACACGACTTGCAATTCCTTTTGCATACAATTCATGTTCTCTTTCAATCCATACAAGCAGTCCTCCTGACAGTTTCCGGACAGATTCCTGTTCTAACTCTGACGCATACTGCCACGCTGCGTCTATAAAGCTTTTCTGATAAAGGAAATAATGCTTTGTCAGTTCAGGAATTCTTTTTAAAATATTGATACGGATACTGTCCCTGTATTGCGGCAGGCTGTTTTCTAGCGCCAAATTCCATGCTTTAAGCATTTCTAAACTACGCCTATTTCTTCTCTGCCCCATAATAGAATCTTCGCGTTTTATATAATGGTACAATGCCGTTGAAACATAAGCCGGTTTTCTGCACTTTGTTAAAAGCGGAATTACATAAGCAAAATCTTCAAACCATATATCCGGTATTTCTCCATTTTCTATTAACAGTTCTTTTTGAAACAGCTTGTTGCAGAAGGAAACCGTACCGCCTTCTATCATTTCTTCTTTGATGTTTTTGCCCTTGATTTTTCCTACAACACTTCCGTTTCCTAATGCATCTTCGATGTAAAAAGGCGCATAAACAACCTCTGCCTGTTCCTTTACTGCTCTTTTATACAGCCTTTCATATGTGGCATCTTCTACATAATCATCAGAGTCCACAAAGCCGATATAGTTTCCTTTTGCTAAAGAAATCCCTCTGTTTCTGGTTCTGCTTAAGCCCATATTCTTATGGCTGTAAAATGAAAAACGGTCAGGAAATCTTTCTGCATACTGTTTGGCAATTGTTCCGCTGCGGTCTGTACTTCCGTCATCCAACAGAATGCATTCTATCCTTTTCATCGTCTGCCTTTGCAAAGAATCCAAACATATTTCTATTTGGTTTTCCACATTAAATATTGGCACAATTACACTCACAAGCGGTCTGGTACAGTCTTCTTTTTCCTGATTACACATAACGATCCAACACCTTCTCGCCAAGCAATATTTTTTCTTTTACACAACATAATCCAAAAACTGCAGTAGAAGAAACTGCAACCGCTTTCTGAAAACAGATTCCTTCGCCATAATTTAATATTTCTGCCGGGAATTCTTTCGGCAAGACGATTCCATCTTTCTGTGCCACATCATACTCTGTCGTATCCCTTGGATGAGGTTTTAAGACCACCTGATACCCCTGGCTTAATTCTTTTTCTATAATGTCTTCATATATTTTTTTCTGTATTGCTTCGCTCTCCACATAACCATCCCTGTAAAGCGGCTGTGTCAAAATCAATACCTTATCGGTTTTAAATTCTTCCTTTAAAAATTCAGGAAGGAAAACAGAAAATATCTTTTCTTTTTGCTCCTGTGTCACTTCTGCCTGTAGCGCATCTTTCCTGCAAACAGATATTTTTCTTTGAGGAAGCACAATCCCTTCTCTGTCATTTACTTCAATACCTTTGCACCACCTGTTTTGTCCAAACCAGAAATATCCATAATTTAAAATATAGCGAAGCCGGTACTTGAGGTTTTTCTTTTCCAGACATGAGGAAGAAGGGGTTCGTTCCACAATTTTAAAGAAATCTTTTGCATCCTCCAGCAGATAATACTCTTTTTTTATATCCATCAAATATCTGCCAAGTTCTATTCCATCATGAAAAATATAAACCAAAGAATACTTTTTCAAATCTGTCGCAATATCCTTTCCTATCCATGCCGCGCTCTTTTTATGTCCGGTAAGAAAAATCGGCAAATATCCGTGCGGACGGTTTGGGTTTTCCCCTTTTCTGACATAGCAATATATATGGTTGAAGATTTTTTCTTTTTCCAATTTCTTTGCTAAATCCTCATAGCCTTCTATATCATCGCATAAAAAAATATCTGCCTTCTGATTTAATTTCCATACTTTCAATATTGAGATGTAGACATGATAGTACGTACTGCATATATAAATAACCTTATCTGTTCCTATCTCACAATTCTTTCTGCTATTCTCCCATGTTTGCCTTGCTTTTTCATAACGGAAGAACAAAACAGCCAAAATATGAAAAAGTTTCCCTACGCATTTCCATGTTTCCTTCCAGGACTTTTCTGCCAGAAAGCCTTTTCTTCCTTTTAGTTCTACCAATAAAACATTTTTCTTTCCTGCATATGCACTCACTGGTGCACCCATCCTTAATGTTTCTTTTCCTGATGCGGGAAAAAAATATCTGCTTATTGTAGCTGCCTTGCTTTTCACCGGATATTTCAGTGTTTCCGGAAGCTCTTTCACTTCCTGCATGATATATCCATACTTGCCCAATGACTTATGAAGCTCCTCTGAATCTACAGACTCCAGCCATTCCGGGCCTTTCAGAAAATCCTTTGCCGCCTTAACCGACAGCTCAAAATCTTTATATCTGTATCGGAAGACTGTTGCATAAAAACGCTCGCATAAAATATAAAATGCATCCCTTTTCTTCCTGTTTTCTTTATAAATTGCATTGGTAATCAGCCTGTTTCGCACATCATAATATTCTATAGCCGAAACACGTTTATCCTCAAATTCTTCATGCCATACCGCCACTCCGTTCAGATAAATCGGCGGCTTTCTGCTTCTCAGCCCATATTCCACATCATCACAATGCAGAAAAAACGGCATTGGGAAACCTTTCTTCTCTACGTGGCTTCTTGGAATGCAGCAGTACCACCATCCGGCATAAGCCTGTTTCTCTTTTATACACTCTGATGCCTCCACTACATTTAAAAATTTCCTCATATCCATATCTTTATATGGATTTCTGATATGCCCATCTGCCCAGTCCTCTCCCGCCGCATGAAGTACATACGGCATATCCGTACGGAACATTGCCCCGCCAAGGAAGTTCTCTGCATATTCTGGTTTTATATAAGAAAGGAATGCTTTTGTCCGGCGAAATGCTTCAAATTCAATACATACATCATCATCCATTAAGATGATGTGTGTCAGTTCTTTTTTCTTTATGGCTTCTTTTAGGCCTCTTGTGAAGCCTCCTGCCCCTCCGGTATTTTGGTTTGGAATCAGCCGAACATGTTCCCCTTCTATTTCGGAACTGTCCAAATTGCATGCATTATCTATAACATAAATCTCTTCCAACGGAGCCTTCTCGCCTTCTATAGCACTATTATGCTGCTTTAACAGACGCACATTTTTTGTAATGTCCCATCTGCGGTTATAGGTGCAGATAACAAGCGCCAGCCTGACTTCCTTCGTTATCAAGTCCGCCTTTTCCGTCTCACCAGCAGCGGCAATGCTTCCGCTAAGCAGCACAACAGCTTCTGCCGCATATATTTCAAGATAAGCATAGGGGCTTTCACTCAAATCCAATAAAAACTCCAGTTCCTGCTCACCCAAAAAATCCTGCTCTATAAGAGGTTCTTCTCTGTCTCCCCATAGTCTCGCACTGCCCTTTCCGCTGATTAAGATACGGACAGATACCTTCTTTATGTTTGTGTATTGTGCCCATGCCTTAGAAATAAAGGCATTAAAATAAGTGTCAAAGCGCACGCTGTTTCCGGCAGGGATATGCATCCCGGCATCAGAAATCTGAGGTTCAGCAGATGAATGATAATATAGTTCTTTTGCTTCCGGCATTTCTTCTTTCTGAAATATCAGCTTCTGCAAGATCATCTTCTGTCCCCCTCCCTTTTATATAACTTTTATCTTTTTACTATTCTCCACGCCAAAGCTGCTGCCGGGTATAACACATACCTGCTTTTTCTAAGCAGCCATATGCTTTTCTTCTTATTTGCCTTGTATGCGGCAGGGCAGTCCTTCTTTAGCTCCCTTTCCGTTTCTATCAGCTCTGCTTTTGCTTTTTTCCCTATCGGGAGGCTGAGTATTGTCTGTACCTGATTCGCCTCCATTTTTGCAATGCCGCATGCCAGGTAGGCAAGGACTCCTGCGCTGTCTCTTTGGGCTTCTCTTTCTTTATAGAATCCCGTAAGCGAACGCAGCACCGCCCTGTGCTGCCCCCTGTTTTTCTGCATGCTTTTTATTGATACGCTCTGCGCCTCGCTGCCAAGACGGTACCGATACACTGTCTCATCTAAAATACAGACCGTACGAATCCACGGCACCGGAAACAGAATATACTGCATGTCCACATAGAAGGAACGTTCCGAGAGCCGGATGCCATGTTCCTTTAGTATCGCAGTGCGTATCGTCCATTCGTGCATCCTCACATGGAGTCTGTCTGCCACATCCGCAAACGGAAGTATCTCTCCTGCCGGCACCCGGTCTGCCCCTTCT
>CAJTZB010000058.1 GCA_910583815.1 uncultured Lachnospiraceae bacterium | reverse complement strand
AAAGTCTTCTTGGCTTAGCAGCAGGATGCCAAGCATATTATAGCAACGGCATTCCATTTCGTACATTTTATTGCGCCTAGAAACCTGCAGTGCACGCAGTGCGCGCTTTAACATTGCCTCATTGAGCCTTCCCAAGCGGAAATAGGCCTCCATCCGATAGTACTCGCCGTAGACCCATGATACTTCATCTTTTTCTCTTTTCCCATCCGCAATCAACTGGTTGGAAAGCCTTATGATACGCTGCGGCTCATAATAGCGTACTGCGAGAATTTCGTCCAGAATTTGCTTCCGCTTTTTCTTATCCATCCTAACCTCATTCCACCGCCGCAGGCGGTTTCTATTCAGAAGGTCCACTTAAGGCTCATAGTCCATAAGACCTATATTATATTGCAACTATATCACATAATGAAAGATATGACAATCCTTTCTATCGTTTTCTTGAAAACTTTCGTAATACCGGCAGCAGTATTTCTATTTGACTCGCTGCATACTCTATTTCCTCTTCCGTCGTATGCACGGAAAAGCTGAACCGCAATGTGGCATCCAAAAACTCTCTTGTAGTGCCAATCGCAGAAAGTGTCCCACTGATGTCCGGATGGTTAGAGGAACATGCCGAACCGGAAGAAGCATAGACTCCTTTTTCTTCCAGAGCATGGAGCAGCACCTCACTGCGCACACCCTGAAAACCGGCGCTTACAATATGGGGCGCCGTTGCCCTGATTCCTTCTGCCGGAATTCCATGCAGCCTGACCCCTTCCATCTTCTGCAGACGTTCTGCAAGGCGCTGTTTCAGCAGAAACAGATGTTCTCTGTTCTCTTCCAACTTTGCATACAGTTCTGCTGCCGCGCAGGCAAATCCTGCAATTGCAGGAACGTTTTCCGTACCGGAGCGCAGCCCCCTCTCCTGTCCGCCTCCATGTAAAATCGGTTTAATCTTTGTCCTGTTCTTAATATATAAAAAGCCGCTTCCTTTTGGCCCATGAATTTTATGCCCGCTTGCACTTAAAAGGTCAATCCCATCCTTTTCCGGATGCAGTTTAAACTTCCCAAATGCCTGAATTGCATCAACATGAAACAAAATATCGGCCTTTTTCTTGCGAATCCGCTCCGAAATCTCTCTGATTGGCTCTACACTTCCAATCTCATTATTGACATACATTACCGACACTAAAATCGTATCATCACAAATTTCTCTTTCTAGCGCCTCTATATCAATAATTCCTGCTGAATCTACCGGTATAAAGCTGATACGGAATCCTAACTCCTGCAAAAACAGCAACGGCTGGTAGACCGATGCATGTTCTATTTGGGTTGTAATAATATGGTTTCCGGCACGGCGGTTTGCAAGAGCCGCACCAATCAGTGCCATATTGTTGGATTCTGTTCCGCCGGATGTAAATGTCAGTTCAGAAGGCTCGCATTTTAAGATAGATGCAAACTGCTTTTTTGCCTCTTTGATATATCGTTCGGCATCCATTCCTTTTGTATGCAAAGAAGATGGATTTCCATAATCCACAAGCATTGCCTGCTCCATTATTCTTGCTGCTGCCTCACTGACCCTTGTCGTCGCTGCATTATCCAGATATGCTTCCATTTGTACTCCTTTCGCCAGAAGCTGCACATTCTATTTCATACATCAGAATGGACAATGCCGCAAGCCCCGCAGTCTCCGTACGAAGAATCCTCCTTCCAAGCGATACCGGTATTGCACCTGCTGTGATTGCAGACGCAATTTCTTCTTCCTCAAAGCCGCCTTCGGGCCCGATAAAAACCGACAGTTCCAAAGAAGTTCCCAACTCTGCCGTCAGTTTTTTTACCGCATTCTTCAATGTACCCATTCCTTCGGCACGTTCATACGGAACAAGCAGCATCCCATGCGATACAGCATCTTTTAGCGCATTCTGATAGTTCATTGTCTTTGCAATGTCAGGAATAATGCCTCGTCCTGACTGTTTGGCTGCACTTTCTGAAATTGCCTGCCAACGTTCTCGCTTTTTTTCCTCTTTTCTTTCATCTTCCAGCTTCACAACGCAGCGCTTCATTGCCACAGGCACAATACGTACTGCACCCAGCTCTACTGCTTTCTGGATAATGAGTTCCATTTTATCCTTCTTTGGAAGTCCCTGATAGAGTGTAATATGCACCGGCAGTTCAGACTCCGACTGCCGCACTTCTTCTGTTTTAAGTACAATTCGGTCTGCTTCCAAATCTTCTATTCTGCAATAGTAGTCTTTCCCATTTCCGTCACAGGCAATCAAGCATTCTCCTTGTTTCATCCGAAGCACATTTTTAATATGGTTCACGTCGCTTCCGGTCAGTACAATGCTGCCGTCAAAAGATACTCCCTCTTCACAATAAAAACGATACATATCCATCTCCATTTTGAGAACATTCGTGATTTTTCAGCTGCCTCTTTCCTATGTCTGCGACTTTCTTATTCTTGGCAGATTCCATTTATAATGTGCCGCGAGACAGCGAATCAGCAGCACAAGGGCCGCACCAGCCAACATTCCTGTCAGTTCTCCAAACGCCCTCGTCAAGAACACACAAGAAATTGCTCCAATAATAGAAGCACTTGCATAGACATGTTTTACAAAAATATACGGCATATTGCCCGCCATCATATCACGGACACAACCTCCTCCAACGCCGGTTAAAACCCCGACAAATACCTGCAAAAAACCGGTTGTTTCATATCCCATGTTTAGCGCTGCATTGACTCCAACCACGGTAAAAATGCCGAGTCCAAGGGAATCACAGAACAGCATCAGCTTTTCATATAGTACATACAGATGGCTTTCTGGCAGATGGCGGTTTGCGGCAATCGCAAAAAACACAAGACAGGAAACTACAATCGCCACAATTGCATAGACAGGATCCTGAAACATAACCGGCGGCGCTACTCCAAGAATCAAGTCACGAATCATCCCTCCTCCAACTGCCGTTGTCATGCCAAGCACTGCCACACCGAAAATATCCATCTCTTTCTGAATGCCAACCATTGCTCCTGACGATGCGAATGCAATGGTTCCGACGATTTCCATGATAAAAATATAGGTATCCATGTTATCTGTCTTGTCTCTCCGAAATCTTTCTCTCTATTTCCTCTGTTGTCCGTATAACGTCTGCAGACAGCACTTTGCAGCCGTCCTCCGTAATCAGCAAATCATCTTCTATACGGATTCCAATCTCTTCCTCATCAATATAAAGCCCTGGTTCATCTGTAATAATCATGCCCGGCTGAAGCTTTGCAAGTTTTGGGACCGTAACATCATGCACATCAATGCCAAGATGATGCGATACGCCATGCATATAATATCTGGAAATATCCTCTGCCTTTTCTATTATGCCAAGCTCCATCAGCCCATCTGACAGAACCTCCTTACAGCGATTGTTCAGCTCTGCAAGTGTCACTCCCGGTTTTGCCATCTCTGCCACAGCCTGATTGGCCCGCAGCACAATATCATAAAACTGCTTCTGGCGCTCCGTAAATTTGCCGCTGACCGGATAAGTCCTTGTAATATCCGCATTATAGCCTTCATATCTTGCACCAAGGTCTAACAATATCAAAGTATCCGGCTTGCAGGTGTCCTGATTTGTCTCATAATGCAGCATTGTGCCGTTTACGCCGGAACCTGCAATTGTCGGAAATGCTGTTCCCTCTGCGCCAAGCATCTGGATTTTATATTCAAATTCTGCCTGCACCTGATATTCTTTCTGCTCCGGATGAAGTGTTGCAAGTACATGTTCCAGAGCATCCTTTGTAATTTCAATTGCCTGCTTTGTCTTTGCAATCTCCTCTGCATCCTTTACCATACGAAGCTCTGCTACAGCAGGATAAATATCTCCTAATTTAACCGCAGGATACATTGCAGAAAACTGTTTTGCCTTTGCCATATTATAATCCGGCAGGTCGCTGCCCTGATGCCTGTATAAATCAAAATATGCCTTCTGCGGCAGTTTCCGCGCCATAAGAACAGACAGCACAGACGGAAGCTCGTCAATCAGATGTATCTTTTGGATGCCGCTGATTTCCTGTGCTTCTTCTTTTGTCAGCTTTTTGCCTGTCCACCGTTCTTTGGCAGGTTCCGCCGGTTCAATAAATAAATGTTCCTCTGTCTGTTCACCTGTCTTGTCCAAAAGCAACGCCATATTTTCCCTGCGAATACCGGTCAAATAAAAAAACTGGCGATCTGCCTCAAACGGATAGTAGGAATCTGCACTGATATGCTGTGCCTCTCCTGAATGCAGCAATAAAATGCTGCCTTGTTCCATTGTCTGTTCTATCTGTTTTCTTCTTTCTGAATATTTCATAGTAATCACTACCCCTTTCAAAGTCCATGCTAATCTCCATTCTGGAGCGTTTACGCGACGAGGCGATGAGAAATTCGCGTGCTGTTTACAGCACTGCGATTCTCTCATCTGCCATCAAACAAATTTGTGCCGCTCTGGCACAAATTTGCGGTTGAAACATAAGTTTGATAACTTATGTTTCAACCTATTTTCTCCGCGCCGTATAGGAAACCCAGTCACCCATCTTTGTCTGCTCCATAATTTCAAACTGATTGGCAAGCAGTGCTTCTTTGACCTCTTCTGCTTTTGTATAAATAATCCCTGAGCTGATAAAAATGCCATCTGGCTTTAAAAAGCTTCCAACTATACCAGCGAGTGGTACAATGACATCCGCTAAAATATTTGCTACAACAATATCATAGGATATGCCAAGAAGGGCTGTTTCACACTCCTCTGACAGTACATTGCAGCAAAAATATCCGCAGCCGTTTTCTGCCGCAGAAAATACTTCTTTGTCTGCCGCTAAATCCGCTCCCGGCAGCATCAGGCTTACCATAGAGTCCAGATGGTTCTGCTCGGTGTTTTCTTTAGAAACAAGCACCGCATTTTCATCAATATCCGTCCCCAGCACATAGGAGGCCCCAAGTTTTCTTGCTGCAATAGAAAGAATACCACTGCCGCAGCCAAGGTCTAATACCTTCTCTCCTCCCTTTATCTGCTTTTTCAGGCTCAAAATACAGAGTTTTGTTGTTTCATGGGAGCCTGTCCCAAAAGCAGTTCCCGGATCGATTTCAATCACCATATCACCATCTCGTTTTTCGTCTAACGTCTCCCAAGTCGGTTTTATGATAATCGTATCATCCACGCGGAATGGATGAAAAAACTCTTTCCAATTGTCAATCCAGTCCGTATCTTCTGTTTCTGAAACGGTAATTGTTTTTTCTCCGGTATCAACAAATAAATCCAGTTCTGCAAGACCGTCCCTTATTGCTATAAGCAGCCCTTCTGCTGCTTCCTCTTCTTCCAGATAAAAACTGACAAATGCCGTTCCTTCATCCGGCGGAAGTTCCGGCAGAATATCAATAAACATGCGTTTGCGGTCTTCTTCCGAAATCGGCCGGTTATCTTCAATCTCTACAGCATCAATACCAAGTTCTGCAAGCATCACACTTACCAGTTCTACAGCCTCCGTCGTCGTTTTCAGCGTAAACTTTTTCCATTTCATCGCAGCACCAGCCTCCGTTCCGAAAATATTTACATTCACTTGCTATTTGTGATGTTCCCGGCACAAATAGCCGATTGAAAAATCAAGCTGATGCGTTGATTTTTCAATCTATTCCCTTCTTTGCACACAAAAGCAGAGTAGCGTTACAAACAGCTGCTCTGCCTTCCTTTTTATTTATCTTTTCCAAAAAAATTCTTTTTTCTGCTTTTCTCTTCCTTTTCCGGACGTTCTGTACTCTCTTTCTTTTCGCCGGTCATGCTTTCGTCAAACTTTTTCAGAAGTTCCTTCTGCTCGCTTGTCAGTTTGGATGGCACCTGAACTACCAAAGTAACATAATGGTCGCCCCGGACCTGCTTGTTTCTGAGCGTCGGCACTCCTTTGCCGCGAAGCCTTACCTTGGTATCGGTCTGTGTTCCCGGCGCAACCGAGTAAAGCACATCTCCATCCACAGTACTGATGCGGACATCTCCGCCAAGTGCCGCCTGAGCAAATGACATTGGCGCTGTCGAATAAATATCATATTCCTGACGTTGGAAAATCGGATGCCTGCTTACTGAAACTTCCACAAGCAAATCTCCCCATTCACCGCCGCGCTCGCCAGGCTCTCCCTTGCCGCGGATACGGATGCTCTGTCCGTTATCAATACCTGCAGGAATCGTTACCTGAATTTTTTTGCGCTTTGTTAAGTACCCTGCCCCATGACAGTCCAGACATTTTTCTCTGATAATTTTACCGGTTCCCCGGCAGTCCGGACAGGTCTGCACACTGCGAGTCATGCCAAACAAAGATTGCTGGGTAAATACTACCTGACCCTGCCCGCCGCACTTGCTGCAGGTTTCGGAAGAAGAACCCGGTTTCGCTCCGCTTCCATGACAGGTTGCACACTCTTCTTTTAGATTCAGCTCCAATTCCTTTTCTGTGCCAAAAACCGCTTCTTCAAATGTAATACGGATTCCCGCCCGGGTGTTGGCCCCTTTCATCGGCCCAGTATTGGCGCGTCTTCTGCCTCCGCCAAAAAAGTCGCCAAACAAATCACCAAAAATATCGCTCATATCTCCGGTAAATTCAAATCCTCCGGCACCACCGCCGCCTTGTTCAAAAGCCGCATGGCCAAATTGATCGTACTGACGCCGTTTTTCTGTATCGCTTAAAATGGCATAGGCTTCAGAGGCTTCTTTGAATTTCGCCTCAGCTTCCTTATCACCCGGATTCATATCGGGATGATACTTTTTTGCCACCTGACGGTATGCCTTTTTAATCTCGTCCTCCGTAGCAGTCTTGGACACACCGAGGACTTCATAATAGTCTCTTTTACTCTCTGCCATATAAAAACAATCCTCCAAAAGATAAGCAGCCGCCTTCTGCGGCCGCCTATCTGTAACAATCAGAACATATCTTCAAAATCCGGTGTCTTTGTGCATAGCATAAATTTCTGATGTAAAATCTTAGTTTTTATCTTATACCTCGCGGTAATCCCCATCTACTACATCATCCTGATAACTCTGCTGCTGTGTTCCTGCATTCATATCCGGACCTGCTGCGCCTTGTGCCTGCTCATATACTTTAGCAAATAAAGCCTGTGCACTTGCCATCAGTTTTTCCTTGGCTGCCTTGATGTCTGCAACTTCACCGTCAGACATTACTTCCGGATTGGACTTTTCCACAAGCTCTTTTAAGTGAGCAAGGTCTGCTTCTACAGCTGCCTTTTCATCGGCACTGATTTTGTCACCTACTTCACCCAATGCCTTTTCTGTCTGGAATACCATAGAATCAGCATCATTTCTTGTTTCTACGGCTTCTTTACGCTTCTTATCCTGAGCCTCATATTCTGCAGCCTCTTTTACTGCCTTTTCAATGTCTGCATCAGAAAGGTTAGAGCCTGCTGTAATTGTGATATGCTGCTCTCTGCCTGTGCCAAGGTCCTTTGCGGATACGTTTACGATACCGTTTGCATCAATATCGAATGTAACCTCAATCTGCGGCACACCTCTTCTTGCTGGCGGAATACCGTCCAGACGGAATTGTCCAAGGCTCTTGTTGTCTCTTGCAAACTGGCGCTCACCCTGTACAACATTAATGTCTACAGCGCTCTGATTGTCTGCTGCAGTCGAGAAAATCTGGCTCTTCTTGGTAGGGATTGTTGTATTTCTTTCAATCAGCCTTGTTGCTACGCCGCCCATTGTTTCGATAGAAAGAGAAAGCGGGGTAACGTCCAAAAGAAGAATATCGCCTGCACCTGCATCCCCTGCAAGTTTACCACCCTGAATGGAAGCACCGATTGCTACACACTCGTCTGGGTTTAAAGATTTGCTTGGCTCATGGCCAGTCAAATGCTTTACTTTATCCTGTACTGCCGGAATTCTGGTTGAACCACCGACAAGCAGCACCTTTCCAAGTTCGGAAGCCATGATTCCGGCGTCTTTCAGCGCATTTTGAACCGGAATTGCAGTCCTCTCTACAAGGTCATGTGTCAACTCATCAAATTTTGCCCTTGTCAGGTTCATATCAAAATGCTTTGGACCTTCTGCTGTTGCAGTAATAAACGGAAGGTTGATATTTGTCGTTGCCTGAGAAGAAAGCTCTTTCTTTGCTTTTTCAGCTGCTTCTTTTAATCTCTGGAGTGCCATCTTATCCAAAGACAGGTCAACACCCTCTGCCTTCTTGAACTCATCAATCATATATCTTGTGACTCTTTCATCAAAGTCATCGCCGCCAAGCCTGTTGTCGCCGGATGTTGCAAGAACTTCGATAACGCCGTCACCAATTTCAATGATGGAAACGTCGAATGTGCCGCCGCCCAAATCATATACCATGATTTTCTGCTCTTTTTCATTGTCAAGGCCATAAGCCAATGCCGCTGCTGTTGGCTCGTTGATGATTCTCTTTACGTCAAGACCTGCGATTTTACCTGCATCCTTGGTTGCCTGTCTTTGTGCATCGTTAAAGTAAGCAGGAACTGTAATCACCGCTTCGGTTACGCTCTCACCAAGATAGCTCTCTGCGTCTGCCTTCAGCTTCTGCAGGATCATTGCGGAAATTTCCTGTGGTGAAAACTTCTTGTCATCAATTGCTATCCTGAAATCCGTACCCATATGTCTCTTGATGGAAGAGATTGTTTTATCTGCGTTGGTTACTGCCTGACGCTTTGCAGGCTCTCCGACAATACGCTCCCCTGTCTTTGTAAATGCAACGACCGATGGTGTTGTCCTTGCTCCCTCGGTATTTGCAATAACTACCGGCTTGCCGCCTTCCATTACGGCAACGCAGGAGTTCGTAGTCCCTAAGTCAATACCAATAATCTTTCCCATTTGATTTTCCTCCTATATTTAGTTCCGCAGCATCCCCTTCCGGTGCATGTTCACCGAGCTTGAGTTTCAGCTTCCAAACAGCTGAAACTCAAGCGATGCACCGTTCCGGATGCTACTGTTATTTAGTTCCGCAATAACCCTTCCGCCACACAACCAATCTAGCTCTGGATTCCGGCTGCGAAAGCGTCTGGAATCCGAGCTGTGCGCCGTCTGGGGTGATTGCTGATTTTAGTTCCATATTTTTAATTTGCTACTTTTACCATAGAGTGCCTTACGACACTTTCTTTATATAGATAGCCTTTCTGAAGCTCTTCTGCTACTACATTCTCTCCAAAGGCTTCATCTTCTATGTGCATTACTGCATTGTGGAAGTCCGGATTGAACTCACAGCCTACTGCTTCTATTGGCTTTACGCCCATTGTCTCAAGTGTGTTCATTAGCTGTTTGTAGACCTTTTCCATGCCTTGCGCAAATGGCTCTTTTTGTGCTTCTTCGTCCAATGTGGCAAGCCCACGTTCAAAGTTATCAACAACCGGAAGAATCTTCTCCACTACGTCCTTGGCACCCATATCAAACATCATGGATTTTTCACGTTCGGAACGTTTTCTGAAATTATCAAACTCTGCCATCTGGCGCATCAGCTTATCGTTCAGCTCTTCGATTTTTTCGTCCTTTTTATCTTTCTTTTCTTTCTTTTTAAAGAAGCCCTTTTTCTCAGTTTCCTCAGAAGCTTCCTCTTCTTCGCTATCCGGCACTTCTTCTATTTCTTCTGAATCCGCAGCTTCACTGACTGTTTCTTCTGCATCTTCCCATCCTGCGCTTTCTTCTGCAGCGTTCTGCTTGCTTCTTATTTCGTTTTCTAAATCCTTGGCATTCACCATTTCCCGCCCTCTTTCCGTTGTTTTATTGCTTATACAGGTCATCCAGCTGGTTGCGGATCGTCTGTAAAGCAGCAACTACTCTTTCATAGTCCATGCGTTTTGGTCCGACAATTCCAATTTTCCCATACACGCCGTCTTCCAGTTCATAGGTTGCTGTAACGACTGCGCAATCCTTCATGGATTCCATTGTAGTCTCATTTCCAATGTAGACCTGAATCTCATTTCTTTCGGATGTATCTTTCGTCATCAGCTCTGCAAGTTCTTTCTTTTCCTCCAAAGTATAGAGCAGGTCGGATATTTTGTCTCTGTCGGTCAGTTCAGGGTATTTGAGGATATTCGTTGCCCCACTGGAATATACACGGATTTTATCTTCCTCGCTGATGGCCTGTGCAATCGCATCAAGCACATCATTTACTACACTGCCAAAACCTTCTGAATTCTGTTTAATCTGCTGAATCAGGTCCAGATTGATTTCTGACAGATTCAGTCCCTGCAAAAACGTATTGAGCAGAATATTGAGTTTTAATATAGTTTCCCGCTCCACCTGCAGCTGCGTTGTAATGATTTTGTTCTTTACAATATTGCCTTCGATGACGATAATTGCAAGCAGCTGTGTTTCATCTACTTCCGTCAGCTGGATAAACTTGACCTTTCTGGTACGGCTCGTAGGCGTTGTTGCAAGAGCGGCATAATTTGTATTGGCGGCAAGCATCCTTGTCATCTGTTCCAGCATGCTTTCCATACGGTCCGCTTTCTCGATTAGGATGGATTTTGCATCCTCCACTTCCTGATCTTTGATTTCCATCATTGTATCAACATAAAGACGATAGCCCTTGTCAGAAGGAATACGTCCCGCGGAAGTATGTGGCTGAACAATATATCCAAGTTCCTCCAAATCTGCCATTTCATTGCGGATAGTAGCCGAGCTCAAATTTAAGTCTGTGAATTTGGATATTGTTCTGGAGCCTACAGGTTCACCCGTTTCTAAGTAGTTGCGGATGATAGACTGCAATATTTTCAATTTTCGCTCGTCTAACTCATTCATGCAGTTCCTCTTTTCCTTTGTTAGCACTCGATAAATTAGAGTGCTAACATTGTTTATGCATATAAAATAGCACCTGACTCTCTAAATGTCAAGCGCTATTTCAATTTTTTTCATATTTTTTAGCGGCGTACAAACTCTTCTGGCACAAATTCTACAAACACCTGATTACTCACATCAATTCCATGTTCTGTCAGTACCACCGTGTCACCTTCAACCACAAGCAGCCCTGCATCCTTTAACTTGCGGAGCGCACTTCCGTAAACCGTTTCAAGCGGCCTTCCAAAGCGTTTTTGAAACTCTGTGCGGCTGATGCCCTTTATCATACGAAGCCCCAGAATCATAAACTCTTCCATCGCTTCCGCCTCTACAAGCCGCTCAACGTCCCTTCGGACATCCTCACCGCGCATAACCTGCTCTGTATAATCAGAAAGGGCTGTCTCATTGTGATACCTTGCGTTTGTAAACAAAGAGGAGGCGCCAATTCCAAAGCCAAGATACTCTGTCCCTTTCCAATAAGAAGAGTTATGGCGGCTCTCAAAACCCGGTTTCGCATAGTTGGAAATCTCGTAGCGTTCATAGCCTGCCGCTGCAAGTTTCTGTTTTGTCAGCGCATACATCGCACGGTCTGTCTCCTCATCCGGCAGCTTATCCTTCTCTGCCCTTCCCTCGCCATAACGCTCATAAAATGGTGTTCCTTCTTCTATCATAAGGCTGTAAGACGAAATGTGTTCCGGCTCAAGCGCCAGAATCTGTGTAAGCGTCTGCTCATATTCTTTGAGCGTCTGCATCGGCAGTGCGGAAATGACATCCATGCTGATATTGTCAAAACCTGCTTCTCTTGCCCAAAGGACACACTGTTTTGCTTCTTCAAATGTATGAATCCTGCCAAGCAATGCAAGCTCCTTTTCGTGCGCCGACTGCACTCCGATGCTTAAACGGTTAAATCCCAGTTCCTTATATGCGACAAGCTTTTCTTTTGCAGCCGTGCCTGGATTGACTTCTATTGTAAGCTCTACCTGATTGTTTTCTTCTGTTACCTGCTGTTCCGGTTGCTTTCCTCTGCCAAACAAAGAAAACCTACGTTTTGTTTCCGGCTCTTCTTGTATTCCTTTTACCAAAAACACTTCTTTGATTGCCTTAAGTATACGCCCTATCTGTTCTGTCTCAAGCACAGATGGCGTTCCGCCGCCAAAATATATGGTTTCTACAAGGTAGTCCTTTGCCTGCTCTGCATACCCTTTGATTTCTCTGCAAATTGCCTCTATATAGCGCTCCTGTTCTTCCTTGCCTGCAGGCGCAGACAAAAAATCGCAGTAATTGCACTTTTTTACACAGAACGGAATATGCACATATAGTCCAAGCGGACGTTTTTCTGCTATTTTTTCCTTCTTCAAAGCTATGACCTCTTATTTTGAGTTCCGCGGCTCACCTCCCAGCACACACTATCCTGCCCGGATTTGCAGATGCTTTTTCATCTGCAAACCCGGCTGTGCGCTGTCCGGCGCGCCGCTGTTTTTATTTTTTTGAGTTCCGCAGCCCATCTCCCAGCATACTCTTCCCTAGCCAGATTTGCTGCTGTTTTCGTCTGCAACTCCGGCTGTGTGTTGTCCGGCGCGCCGCTGTTTTTATTTTTTGAGTTCCGCGGCTCATCTCCCGGCATACTCTTCCCTAGCCAGATTTGCCGCTGTTTGGATTAGTCTTCGTCCAGTTTTAAGACACTCATAAATGCCTTCTGTGGGATTTCGACGTTGCCAACCTGTCTCATGCGCTTTTTGCCTTCCTTCTGCTTTTCGAGAAGCTTTTTCTTACGAGTAATGTCGCCGCCGTAACATTTGGCAAGTACGTCTTTGCGCATTGCCTTTACGGTCTCTCTGGCAATAACCTTGCTGCCGACTGCTGCCTGAATTGGAATCTCAAACAGATGTCTTGGTATCTCGTCTTTCAGCTTCTCGCACATCCTCCTGCCGCGCTCGTATGCGGTATCGGCATGCACGATAAACGAAAGTGCATCGACTTCTTCTTTATTGATCAGAATGTCCAGCTTTACAAGCTTTGACGGAACATAGTCCTTTAATTCATAGTCAAACG
>CAJTZB010000057.1 GCA_910583815.1 uncultured Lachnospiraceae bacterium | reverse complement strand
AAAGCCGGTCAGAGGAAGCCAGAGATTATAGCCACAGAACAGTTCCTCAATCCCATCAATCATCACTCTCCATATCCCAGATGCAGGATGGGCGAACCGAAACAGCACAAGCCTCGCATTGCTGCTCCGCTCCTGACGCTCGTACTCCACATAAACCGTTGTCCGGTCAAAAATAAAGCCATACCTCTGATTGTACCGATATTGCTCCGGAAGCTCTATCTTTTCCCCAGACGGCGAAAGCAAGGTAATGCGGATACCGGAAATAGACGAAGCCCAAAACTCCATCGTAAAACCCTTTGGTTCATCCCCAACCTGCAGCTCCACTTCCTGACGGTCTCTGCTGAGTCTCCCGGAACTGTGATGCCTTGCGTTTCCTTCATTTCCTGCAGCAAGCACAAGACACAAGTCCAAATCATAAGAAAGACTGTTTAAATATCTAGAAAACGGAAGGCTTCCGGTATGATTTCCGGAATTTGTCCCAACGCCAATGCAAAGCACAAGAGGCTGTTTCCTCTTCTGCGCCAGCTCAACCAGATAACGCACTCCCAGCATCAAGTCAGTTTCACTATAAGCAGGCACCTCTTCCGGAATAAAATAGTAGTCCCTCAGATACGGCTTTATCTGCTTTAACTTCACCATCGCAATGTCTGCCTGCGATGCCACTCCATAAAAATCATTCGTCACGTCTGGCTTTCCTGCCGCAACTCCGGCAAGCATTGTTCCATGCCCGATTTCGTCTTTTGGCGCACTTCCTGCCGCAATCGCAGCCTCACCGAACTCTGTGCCGTATACAAAATCCGCCGGCGGCGTGCCTTTCTGGTCATTCTGGTCCCAAATAGAAACCACCCGGCTCGTTCCGTCTTCACGAAGAAACGCCGGGTGTGCATAATCAATTCCAGTATCTACAAAGCCAATCAGGATGCCCTGTCCATAATAGCGGAAACCCTGCAGCCTGCGGAGGCGGTTTACACCGATTTCCTCTAAATTTTCCTGCTGCAAAAGCCCAAATACTTTGGGCATCTGCGCATAGAAATAGTCTGTCCCTTCTCCTAAAATAACATCAGGCGCATAATAATGGACTATGGCGTAGCTTCTGTTTACAATCTGATAGCAGTCCGTCCCTGAACCCTCTAAAATCTCCCTTCGGTCATAATATCCTGCAATAAAATCCTTATACTCATTGGAAACTGCTGCCTCCCTGCATTTCTGTATATCCGGCATAGCAAGCCCTCCGTCTGATTTTCCTTACAGAATATGAACCAGACGGCTGTTTTATTCGGTATGCGCCAAAAGAGGCACCTGACTTCCGGAAGTCCGCATATCAATTCTTGGAACTCCCTTGCCGGAAATATAGTCCTTCGTAATTGTGACACGCCCTATCGCATCGTCTTTTGGGATTTCATACATAATGTCAAGCATCAGTTCTTCCATAATCGCACGAAGCGCCCTTGCTCCGGTATCCTTTTCCAATGCCTTTTCTGCAATAGCATCCAATGCATCCTCATCAAAGGAAAGCTCCACCTCATCCATCAGAAGCAGTTTCTTATACTGCTTCAAAATCGCATTTTTTGGCTCCTTCAGTACCTGAACAAGCATCTCCCTGCTTAATGGCTCCAATGCAAACAGTACCGGCAAACGGCCTAAAAACTCCGGAATCATGCCATATTCTCGCAAATCCTCCAGTGTTGCTTTATTTAACAGTGCCTTATCCGCATCATATTTATCTTTTAACTCACCCGCAAAACCAATGCCAGATCTTTTGTTCAAGCGGCGCTTCACAATGTTTTCCAAATCCGGAAATGCACCTCCGCAGATAAATAAAATGTTCGTTGTGTCAATCGTCGTCATCGGAACCATTGCATTTTTGCTTGTGGCGCCAACCGGAACCTCAACTTCTGCGCCTTCTAAGAGCTTCAGAAGGCCTTGCTGCACCGACTCCCCGCTCACATCACGGCTGTTTGTATTGCGCTTCTTTGCAATCTTATCAATTTCGTCAATAAATACGATTCCCTTCTCTGCACGTTCCACATCATTGTCTGCCGCTGCCAGAAGCTTTGACAGCACGCTTTCCACATCATCCCCAATATAGCCTGCCTCTGTAAGCGACGTTGCATCTGTAATTGCAAGCGGAACATTTAAAAGTTTGGCAAGCGTCTTAACCATATAAGTCTTTCCGCTTCCTGTTGGGCCGAGCATCAGCATATTTGACTTTTCCAGTTCAATGCTGTCCCTGTCTGTATCATATACTCTTTTATAATGGTTATAGACTGCAACCGACATAACCTTTTTTGCATGTTCCTGCCCAATCACATACTCATCCAATTCTGCTTTGATAATATGCGGGGCTTTCAGACTCCTAATATCAAAAACACCCTCCGGAACTTCTTCCTGCTGTTTCTTTTCCTTTGGCTGTTTTTTCTTTAATTTCTGGCTTTGCGGCACATCACTCATACCACCAAACATCAGCGGAGAAAAGTTCATAAAATCCATGCTTGGTATACCGTTCATGTTCGGCATTGTGCCATTATTGAAAGTATCAAAGGTTTTCTGCATACAGTCTGCACAAATGGAAATATTGCTTGGCAGATGCATCATCTTTCCTGCTTTGCTCTCCGGTCTCCGGCAGATATAACAGATACTCTCGTATCCATCCTCCTGCTCGGTTGTTTTATTTTTCTCGTCTTCCATCTTCCTTGTCCTTTCTGATTCCCGCCGTCCCTTTTTAATCTAGTATGCATTCTTATTGATGAATCCTTTAAATACCGTCAAAAACAGAATCAAAATATCAAATCCCGGATTCCAGTTCTCAATATAATATAAATCATAGTCAATGCGCTTACGGATAGAAGTGTCCCCGCGGTAGCCATTAATCTGTGCCCATCCGGTAATACCCGGGCGTACTTGATGCTTTATCATATAACGTGGTATTTCTTCTTTGAATTTTTCCACATAAAATGGGCGCTCCGGTCTTGGACCGACAAGGCTCATATCCCCTTTTATCACATTCCAGATTTGTGGAAGTTCATCAATGCTTGTCTTACGGATAAATTTCCCAATTGGGGTGACGCGTGGGTCCTGATACACAGTCCATGCCGTCTTCTCTGCTGATTCTGCCTGTACCTCCATAGAGCGGAACTTGTACATTAAAAATTCCTTGTTGTGCAACCCTATTCTCTTCTGCGCATACAGTATAGGTCCGGGAGACGTAATCTTAATCAGCAGCGCCACAATACCCATCGGAACTGCCGCAATCAGAAGCGCAAGTATTCCCAATACAAGATCCATCCCTCGTTTCAATATCCTGTTTCCGGCACTGGCAAGAGGTACTTTGCGGATATGGATCACCGGAAGCCCATCCAAGTCTTCCATATAAGGAACCGTAGGAATGACATTCTGGTAATCCGGCAGGAACTTCGTGTGTAGGCCTGACTTTTCACAGATACCGACAATTTCCCCAAGCCCTGCATAGTCTTCGATTCTTATTGTAATTGCAACCTCATCCAAAGTCATGTTTTTTAAATATTCCGGCAGTTCCGAAAGCGTCCCAATAACCGGAATATTTTTATATTTTGTACCTTTTTCCATTGAGTCGTCCAAAATGCCTTTGATATGGTAGCCCCAATGCGGGTTGGCAAGCAGACGGTCAATATAGCTTTCAGCGGTCCTGCTGTAGCCGACAAGCAGTACATGCTTTATATTGAAGCCTTTGGAACGGATGTTTCTTAAAATATAACGCAGCAGAGCGCGGAATGCAATATCTGCAGTAAAATTTAATACAACAAATACACCTAGTGACTTACGAGAAACATCTACTTCTTTAAACCAGTACAAAACGGCAAGGCTGTAAATAAAGCCAAAAATATTGACCCTGACAATATTAAAAAACAGCCCCAGAGCTCCTTTATCCCTCTGGGAACGGTACATTCCGCTTGCAATATAAATAAGGAGATACCCTGGCAGAATCAGCCACAGGCACTGTACATATTCTTCAAATGGCAAATACCTGCCTTCCACCTTAAACAGCTTAAAATGCTGCAGCCATCCAAAGCGCAGCAGATATGAAAGCACATAAGTTGCCGCAACAATCAGCATATCAAGAATAACATAAAGCCGGTTCCATGTTTTTTGGTGATTTTTTATCATAATTTTGTATTCACGTCCTTTGGGCGGAAGCTCAAGCTTTTAGCATCAAAGGATTCAGGATATACTTGTATTAATTAGGGTGTCAAAAGAGTGCTTTGCACTAACCGAACATAATATGTGGTATTGCAAGTTTACTTGCAAACACACATATTTGTCTCGGTTATGCCCCAAAGGGGCTTTTGACACCCAAATCCCGCATCCGATTGGTGCTCTGCACCCTTTGATGCTAAAAAATCCATGCTAAAAGCTATTATTTCCTTAAGTTATAGTGATTGTAGCATAAGTATTGCCCACACAACAAGCTTTTTAACGAAAAAAACAGATTTTCTTCACATTCTATACACAAACGACTGATATGATAAACACATTCCGGAACATCAAAACAAAAACATTTTCCAAACAATACAGAAATGGAGGAACGAATCTATGGAAGAAGAAAACAACAGCTTATACCGCTATAAATACGAAAACGGAGAGCAGAAAGAAACAACAGATACCTTTGATTCTGTCGAAAATCAACGCTTCTATGACAGCTACCGCTACGATACCTATTCCAATACCGGAAGCACATACGGCGCTGCTCAAGTCTATCCTACACCAAAGAAAAAAAATCCTTTTTTAAAGGCAATCAAGTTTGTTGCCGCTGCTGCCTGCTTTGGCATCGTTGCCGGAGCCGCCTTTTTCGGTGTCAACTATGCAGCCGGTGAGCTGCTCCCTTCGCAGGCAGAAAACTCCTCTCCTTCCCCTGACGGCAACGGAAATACAAACGGCTCCTATCTTTCAAACTCCAATACGCCAAATCTTACGATTGGCACAACCGGTCTCACACAGGTTTCCAAAGATACCGACGACGGCGTTGTAGTACGTGTCGTAGAAGAAAACATGGCAATGACTGTTGCAGTAAAAAGCACTTTTGCCCAAAACTACTATTATTTTGGACAGTACTATCAGAAAGAAACCCAAGGCAGCGGCTCCGGTTTTATTGTTGGTATCAATGACAAAGAGCTTCTGATTGCAACAAACAATCATGTTATCGACTCAGCAACAAAAATTGAACTCACCTTTATAGATGATACTATATTAGAGGCTACCGTAAAAGGTACCGACCCGGTAGCTGACCTCGCTATCCTTGCAGTTCCGCTCTCTACCATCAGCGAAGAAACCATGTCAAAAATCCGCATCGCCACGCTCGGAAACTCAGATGAGGTCAAAGTCGGAGAAATGTCAATTGCCATTGGTAATGCACTCGGTTACGGCCAGTCTGTCACCGTAGGGTATATCAGTGCAAAAGACCGCACCGTTACCGTAGACGGAAACAGTATGCTTCTTTTACAAACAGATGCAGCCATTAACGGCGGCAACAGCGGCGGTCCTCTTTTAAATACAAAAGGCGAAGTTATTGGCATCAATTCTGTGAAATATGCTGACACCAAAGTAGAAGGCATGTGCTTTGCAATCCCGATTTCACGCGCCATTCCGATCCTAAATGAACTGATGAACCGTGAAACGCTTTCAGAGGACGAACAGGGTTACCTTGGCGTTGAGCCTAAAACCGTAACAGACGAAATCGCTTCCTTCTATGGCTGGCCTACCGGTGCCTATGTAGCCAATGTCTTACAAGGCAGCGCAGCAGAAGCTGCAGGCCTTTACGTTGGCGACATCATCACAAGCGTCAACGGCGTTCAGATCATTACTGCAGAACAGTTAAAGTCTGCCGTAAATTCCTACCGTTATGGCACGACGATCAATGTTGTCGTACAGCGGAACGTAGACGGAAAATATACTGAAATCCCTCTTTCCGTCACATTGATGAAAAAACCAAATCAGTAAATCAGACATCATTTTAAAATCCTCTCAATCTGCTCCCATGCAATCAGATTATAGGATTTGGGTGTCAAAATGGTGTTTTGTACCAACCTAAGGGGCTTTTGACACCCGAATCATTCTAGCAAAAAAGAATCCTGTGAAATGCAGGATTCTTTTTTCAGCTTATATATCTTCACTTTTATTTTGTTTCCAATGCTTTAGCAGAATCTGGCCCAAAAAACATTCCTCTACTTTGTCATCTCTTTATAGACCGGCAGCACCTCATCCACAGTTCCCCTTGCAATCAGTTTGCCGTGGTCGAGCAAAATTGCCTTGGAACAAAGCGACTTCACCTGCGCCTCGTTGTGGGAAACAAACAATACGGTAATTCCTTTTTCAAACATCTCCATGATTTTCTGCTCGCTCTTTTTCCGGAACTTGGCGTCTCCAACAGAAAGCACTTCATCCAAAATCAGAATGTCCGGCTCAACAATCGTAGCAATCGAAAAACCAAGCCTCGCACGCATACCGGAAGAATAGTTTTTTACTGGAACATTGATAAACTCCCCAAGTTCTGCAAAAGCTACAATTTCATCATATTTTTCTTCCAGAAACGACTTGGAATAGCCAAGCATTGCCCCATAAAAATATATATTTTCCGAGCCTGTATATTGGACATCAAAGCCTGCTCCCAGTTCCAAAAGCGGGACAACTGTACCATGCTTTTCTACCTTGCCTTCGGAAGCTTTCAATACTCCTGCAATCACTTTTAAAAGCGTTGATTTTCCGGCACCGTTCAGTCCAAGGATTGCAAGCCGGTCTCCCTTTTCCAGAGAAAATGACACATTCTTCAAAGCCAGAAACTCTTTATAGCGCAGTTCTCTTTTGAGCAGTTTAATCAGATAGTCCTTTAAATCATCTACTTTTTGTTCCGTAAGCCGGTACTTTACACTGACATTCTCTACGGTCAATACGGTATTTGGCATAATAATCCCCATTCCGAGAACGTATGCGTTCGAGGAACCGCAGGAAAAATCCGCACATGCGGTTTTTCCTGTCGGATAAAAGCTATTTGTGACGTTCTCGGCACAAATAGTCGATTGAAAAATTAACGCATCAGCTTAATTTTTCAATCTAAGCCCCCTTTACCTTTCCGTAACCTGCGAATTTTGGCCGCAGGCACAAATTTCCGGCTGAAAAATCCAAGATTTTTCAACCTGCCACCTTCCTACAGATGCAGGATAAACTTATCCTGATTCTTATAAAATATAAATACGCCTGCAGCAAACGCCACAACAGAAAATACAAGAGAATACAGCTGCGCCGTTATGTTCATCGGCAGCCCAAATACTGCATTCCGGAAATTTTCAATGACTGCATAAAGCGGATTCAACAGAAAAATCCAACGGTTGGATGCACTTACAACATCCTCGACGCGGTAGAAAATCGCACATGCATACATCAAAAGCATCAGTGCCACTCCCCACAGATATTCCATATCCCGGAAAAATACCGCAATTGTAGATAAAATCAGTCCGACCCCAAGCGTCATCACAAAGACGATGGCAAGCGGAAATATTGCCTCAAACAGATGCCAGGTCGGTCTGACACCTCGTACCGCCGCAACTAAGAACAGTACAATCAGCGAAATTAGAAACATCACATAGCCGGAAATCACTCCTGCACATGGATACATATATTTCGGTACATAGACTTTTTTTATCATTCCTGCATTGCTGCGGACAGATTTTAGGGCTGTTTTTGTAGAGCCTGAAAAAAACGAATACAGCAGCCGCCCAGTCAGGATATAGACCGGAAAATCCCTGGTTCCTTTCCCAAGCAGGCTTGAGAACACAACCGTCAGCACCATCATCGTAAGCAGCGGTTCAAGCAGCGTCCAAAGCACACCAAGATAAGAACTGCGGTATTTTAACTTGATGTCTTTCTTTACAAGCTGATACAAAAGATATTGATATTTCTTAAAGGTCTGGAATAAATTTCTCATTTCGTCTTTTCCTGCAGGCGGTTGATGGCACTGAAAATACCACGGATTGACGCCCTTGTAATATTGGAACTGATACCCACGCCAAACGTTGTCGCTCCACTCTCCGTATCAAGCATATGGATATAAGCCGCAGCCTGTGCATTTTCGCCAAGCCCCAGCGAATGCTCCGTATAGTCAAGTACTTTATAGGTATGTGCCGTCTCCCTGCGAAGACCGGTCAAAACCGCATCAATCGGACCATTGCCGGCTGCCGTCAATGCCTTTTCAATGCCCCGGTCAATATATACAAGCTCAACCTGCGTTTCTACTTCATCATTTTCTTTGTGTGTTTCTCCCACACTGATACGCCTGAAATGCAACGGTTCCTTTTTATCCAAATACTCTTTGCGGAACTCGGACATAATCTGTTCCGGTGCCACCTCACCCTGTGCTTCTGCAATCACCTGTATCTTATCTGCAAATTCCTTGTGCATTCCCTTCGGAAGTTTGAAGCCATAGTACGTATCCATAATAAACGCAACGCCGCCCTTGCCGGACTGGCTGTTGATACGAACAACCGGTTCATATACCCTTCCGATGTCCGCTGGGTCAATCGGAAGATACGGAACCTGCCAAATTTTGCTGTCCCTCTCTTTCATAGCCTGCACGCCTTTATTGATGGCATCCTGATGGGAACCGGAAAATGCAGTAAATACAAGTTTGCCTGCATATGGGTGCCTTGCCGGAATCGGCAGTTTTGTGCAGCGTTCATATACTTCCGCAATCTCTGTTATATTTTCGATTTCAAGCTCCGGATTGATGCCCTGAGAAAACATATTATAGGCAATGGTCAGAATATCAACATTTCCTGTCCGTTCTCCGTTGCCAAACAGGGTTCCTTCTACGCGGTCCGCACCTGCAAGCAGCGCAAGCTCGGTAATTGCAACGCCTGTCCCACGGTCGTTATGCGGGTGCACGCTTAAAATAATGCTGTTACGGTTTTTAAAATTACGGTGCATCCATTCAATCTGGTCGGCATACACATTCGGCGTATTCATCTCCACAGTTGCCGGCAGGTTAAAGATCATTTTCTTTTCCGGCGTCGGCTGCCAGATGTCCTGTACTGCCGTACAGACCTCAAGCGCATAGTCAAGCTCTGTTCCGGTAAAGCTCTCCGGGGAATACTCCAGAATGATTTCGCCCGGAAAATCTTTTGCATATTTCTGCACAAGCTTTGTCCCTTCAATCGCAATCTGTTTTACCTCTTCTTTGCTTGCGTGGAACACAACATCCCTTTGCAGCGTTGAGGTCGAATTATAAATGTGGACAACCGCACGCTTTACTCCCTGCAACGCCTCGAAGGTACGCTCAATCAGATGTTCACGGCATTGTACAAGCACCTGTATGGTCACATCCTCTGGAATCATTTTTCGTTCCACAAGCTGGCGCAGAAAATCATATTCTATTTGGGAAGCAGACGGAAAACCTATTTCAATTTCCTTAAATCCAAGCTTCACAAGCATCCGGAAAAATTCCATTTTTTCCTCTACAACCATTGGCTCAATCAATGCCTGATTGCCGTCACGCAAATCCACGCTGCACCAAACCGGCGCTTTTTCTATTTCCTTATTTGGCCATTGCCTGTCCGGCAGGGAAACTACCGGCACTCTCTGATAACGTCTATAGTTCAGCATATTGTTATCCGACCTCCCTGTTTTCCAGATATTTTTATTCTTCTCCCTCCGACTTCTGCTCTCTCACCCTGACAGTCACATAGAGTTCGCTTACTACACTCAGGTCATTGATTTCCCTTGTCTGAAGCGGCAAAGAATATTCCCCTTCTTCTGCACAGACGCTTAAATCTATGTATGGGGCAAGTTTCTCTGTTGTAGTAATAGCCAATCTTGCCTTTCTGCCCTTGATGCGCAATTTGTGAGCCGAAATTGATTCTACCGAAATATCCATCCCCTGTGGCCGATTACGCAGTTCTATCTGCTCCGGTAAAATCTCCAATTCTTTTTCCCCATATTCATTCACCTGGATCGTAACAGCCAGAGCTTCCTCTTCTACAAGCCGCAGGCTCGGAAACTGTGTGCTGTCCCATAGAGAAGAAATATCAATATTCTCTTCAATAATACCTATCCTTCCAGTAACATCACAATATGCAGTCAGTACATAGCCAAACCGCTGCAAATCCTCTGCTGTGCCGGCAATCAATATATTCTGAGGCTGATAGGAAATGTCAGCCACTTCATAGCCTTCCTCTACCGTTCCTTCCGTGTACACAAGAAGCCTTACGTTCCTTGTCTGCAGCAAAGGAATCTTGACGCTCGCGGTATCCATGCTGAGAGTTATCTTAGATGCACTCACCACATCTCCATTCATGTCATATACAACCGGAACCGCTGTAGTCAGCAGTTCTTCGGAAATGCCCTCTACATCTATTGTAAGCACAATCTCTTTGATTTTACTGATTTGCGTCTTAGAGCCGGATACCGTAATCATATTCGGGCTGGACACCATATCTCCGACCACATAGCCCTCTGCAGGCGTTCCCATTGTTGTGATTTTTACACGGAAATCCTTTGTTGCCATATCCTCAAGGCGCAGCTTCATCACCTGATTTAAGCCACGTACAATTTCTACTTCTCTGTCGGTATAGCCTTTTACTGACACTTCAATCGGAACCGCCTCGGTCACAGACACCTTTTCAAAATCTGCAGTAGCTATAATATCTTCGCTGGTCAGTCCGGAACAGATGGACCGCCTCGCTTCGACTACGACAGTAATGGTGTCCCCTTCTACGATTTCCGGAATTTTGTCTTTTGCCCGCAGGGAGTCTTCGTTTAAAATTTTTACCGGAATATCTTCAAATTTTACGGTCTCCACCGGGTCTTGTGAATTGATAATCACAATCCAAAGCAGAAATGCCATAATCAATGACATCAGCTTTAGCCCGATGTTTCTTACTAATTTTTCCTTCATCTCTATGGCCCTGCTCTTTCTTACGCTTTGTTTTTCGCCCGGCGTATCGAAAATACCTTTTTTACCTTTACCTCCGGCTCTTTCCCTTTTTGGATTTCCAAAAGCTTAGAACGCAGAAAGTCAACATCCACATTGTAAATCAGGCTTCCGCCTCTCGCAATCGACACCTTTCCGGTCTCTTCTGAAACAATAATGGTAAAGCTGTCGGTTGCTTCGCTTATGCCGACCCCTGCACGATGCCTCGTTCCCAAATCTTTGCTCAGCCGCATATTGTCTGACAGAGGCAGGTAGCAGGTAGCAGAGATTACGCGGTTCCCACGTACCAATACCGCACCGTCATGCAGCGGAGTATTATGTTCAAAAATATTGATCAGCAGCTGGCTTGTTAAAATGCCGTCAATCGTAATTCCCGTCTGTGCATATTCGTTCAAGGACACCTCCTGCTCAATCACAATCAATGCCCCCGTCTTTGCTTTTGCGAGTTCAAATGTCCCACGTAAAAGCTCATTTAATGTAATTTCTGAAAACTTCTCGTTTTTATCCCTTCCGTCATTGAATACATTGAGCGGCACCAGTTTCCTCTGTCCAAGCTGTTCCAGCACTTTTCTGAGTTCCGGCTGGAACAAAATAATGAGTGCCGTGATTCCGACTCCGATAGTATTCATAAAAATCCATAATATGACATCAAAATGCAAAAGTGATGCAATTGCCCAGAAAATAATCAGAACTGCCAATCCTTTGACTAACACCCATGCACGAGTTGTCTTAATCCATTTGATGACATTATAAATCAAAAACGCAATCAGCAAAATCTCCACAAAGTCCATCAGCCTCATTTTCGGCAAAGACATCCATGTTATGATTTTTTCAAATACCATTCTGATATTATCCATAGCGCATCCGTTCCTTATCCATATTTAGGTGTCAAAATCCCCTGTTTTGCCAAAGCGTCTGTTTCCCTATTTCGGCTGTCCGTCTTCCCCCTCAAAAACAAACTCTTCTTCCTCCGGCTCTGCTGCCGCAGCCGTATCATCCTGTCTGCCAAAACGAGTGACATTGCGTTCCGGCATTGCCACATCCAGCTTTGGAACTGCTTTGACATAGTAGTAGTAATCATCGTCCTCAAACTGTACATTCTCTACGGAAGTATAGTCAAGCACCATACGGAAAAACTGGGCGACATACACAAGCAGCATAGAACCTAATGTCCCTAAAATCATTGTACCAATCTGCTTGCCAATGTCAAGCTGTAAATCCGCAAGCAGGAAACCAATAATGCAGACAACCGCACCGATTGCAATTGTAATCTCAAATACAAACTCAAAGCGGAGCTTCCGAAGCAGGCACATCACAATAATAATAACTGCAAAAATCGCTGCCGTTACAAACATCTCCTTATTTGCCGCAAGACTGTCAACCACATCAACATAGAGCGAAAGAGTGGCATCCAGACTTGTAATGTCCTGACGAAGCGCTGCCTCCTTCATAACCCTGAATACATAATAGATAATGACACCGCAGACCGTAGGAAATGCTGCCATTGGTGTTGCAACCATGCCAAGCAGGAGCGGAATAATATATGGAATATTTAATGGGAACAGAACCGGTATTGCCACTACCGCATAGCCATATTTCCCGGAAAATCTGGCTATAAAGCAATAAAGCACCGTGAAGATAACAACAACCAGTGCCGCCAGAATCGGGGAAGCAAAATATATTTGTGCAATTGCCAGCAGTCCGCAAAAAAGAATCAAAATGACTGGCGGAAGAAACGCCCCTACCGCGGCAAGCCCAAGCTCAATCACCGGATTTGCAAGTTTTGCACTATAATTCAGGCTGCGGTTAATGGTATGAAAAGCAGCATAGGCAATCAAAAACCGGAATACCGGTTCTATAAACACTTGGTACTTTTGAAAAAAACGCCTTGCTGCTCCGCGAAACTCCAGCAATTTCGTAATAATTTCCATCTTTACTCTTCCTCCCTTGCCCTTTCGCCGTCCTCTTCCTGATAAAAACTCCTCAGCTTCCGTAACATACGGAAATATTTTGCAAGCTTCTTCCTTGATTTGTCATAGTAAAGCGAATACCCAATCATGGAAGCCATCATATAAATTGTCAATAAAATAATATAGACTCCAAGAATCAGCTTTCCGATACCAATATAGTCAAGATGCACGGCTTCCTTAATCAGATACTCCATCTGATATGCTCCTATCAGCGCAAGCACAAGCAGATAGCCTGCTGTCACCGCAATCAGCGTATACAGCAGATGAAGCCGGACATAATCGCGGCGGAAATAGCGGCTCAGCTTGATGTCTTCTTTTCCCTCTTTCTTTTCATATATTGCAAGCTTTGTCATAAGTCTTACTTTTCTGTTGTTTACCATGTAATTCCCTCCCTGCAACAAAGCGCCG
>CAJTZB010000056.1 GCA_910583815.1 uncultured Lachnospiraceae bacterium | reverse complement strand
TTACTACCTGATAGCCCCAAAACGGCATAAGTGCAGTTAAAGAGGACTGAAATTTTTCATAATAATACTCTACTTCTTCTGCAAGGGTATCTACAATCGTATCTCGCTCTTCTATTGTATAACGCAAATGCAGTAAGTCCGGCATTTGTGTTACATACTGCTCTACAATGGAATTATATTCTTCTGCTTTTGCTGCTATATAGTCTTTATTCAGCCAGCCATATAACTCTTCTACCTTTTCGGCCAGCTGTTTCCGGTTGGAAGCATATTTTAGAAAACGCTGATGCAAAAGGACGTTCCAGTAATTTGAGATTCCGATTTCCCAGTCGGCATTGTTTTTATCGGTTCCCATCATAACGCTCTGCCTATGGCATAATGCTCCATCTCCATCCCATGCGATAAAATACCATTTATTTCCATTAAGAGGGCTGTAAAGATAGTAGTTTTGCATTGTTGTATCAACATTTCCCATTAAAATATTGTAGGCAAGCCATGTAATATAGTTTTCACGGTCAAAATAAGTATCAATAATATCATTGATGTCTATTGACAGGTCGTTTACCATATCAATCAGTTTCAGCAGCTTTGTATTGTCCTCTCTGCCACGGCAGGAAACCACATTATCCATTGCTTCCAAATCAAAATCAGGATCACCGAAATTTTTTATGGCATCATTTTTCTCCCAGTTAAACGAAATCATTTTGTACAGATAACCACTGGAATCCATACCGTGATTTTTTAAATATTTTTTTGTCGGAACTTCTACTTGCGTATAAAAACCATAATTTTTAAATTCAGTTTCTCCTGCAGTCTCGTCTTTGATATATAAAATGGCGAACTGTGTCCGAAGGCTTGGCACTTCCGGAATTTCTTTTAATATATCAAAATACAGTTTGTTCCTAAAGCGTGTCGGGTCAAACGCATGTTTGTTTAATGCAATATTGGACTGTCCTCGCCACAAGCCAGCACCATCATCGAGTTTTAACTTATAAGATTTTACAGGCAGCGTAGAAGAAGAATTTCCCCTGATACGAATCGTAGCGTTGCTTCTTGTCTCACCATATCCAAGCATTCCCTCTTTGGGACCGTTTTTGTCGCCTACCTGAACCAATGCTTCTGCCAGAACATCATTGTTTACATGGGCCTCGTCCATAAAACGTACTGCGCTGTTGACTTCGGTAAATGTATGGTTAGTACCCCTTGCTTCGCTGCCATATCGTACGGTGACATAAAAATATACGATACTGTCCGTATCATCTGCGGAATATACGCTCTTATCATCAATGACCGTCATAGCATCTAATTGTTCTGTGCCGCTTAGCATCTGTGTCGGTGCAGCATCCGGGCTGTCCTGCTCCACAGTTTCTTTATTACCACATCCTTCTATAGATAAAAATGCTATTATAAACAGCACAAAGATAACAAATCTGTTATTACTTTCCTTTTTTCTTAAGCTTTTCATTCCAATAGCCTCCCAGCCTTTCAAAAACTCCGATTTCATTGTCAGCAAACAGCGGCTGGCTGCAGAATACATGAAATTCCAAATGTTCTATATATTTTTTTAATGTTATAATGCCATACAACGCAGTCACAGCAAGGGCGGCTACAAATCCAAGTCCATAACTTTCTATTCCAAAGAACAGCGTTGCTATGGAAAATGCCACGCTTGTAACTGCAAAAACGGCAGAAACCTTTAATGCCCCAATACGGCTGTCAAAATACATCAAAATAATTATAACACTTTTTGCAAGGACATAGAAGCAATACCCAATGCAGAGATAACGGTAAATCACCAGCATCTCAAGGTCAAACCCAAGTACGGATAAAAGGTTTGCCAAAAAGGTGATACAGATAATTTCAATGAAAAACTGCATTTCAAACACATGAGCCAATTCACGGAACAGGGTTTTTGTCAGGTTCCGTCGTTCTGCCTTTATGTCGTCATAAGTCCCTTCGTTTAAAATCGTATCAAAATACTTCCGGTAGGCTTCATAAAAATCAACTTCCATAGATACGACAAACGTCACCATAAACGGAAGTATTGTAAGGCTCGCAAAGTAGTTGCTAATATCGTATTTCATACAGTAAGCCATATAGTCCATCACCTTTGTACTGTATTCGCTGAACCAAAACACGATAGTATGCCCATACATCCCGACGGTTATTAAAAATCCGGTCAGCAGCAAATCCTTATATTTATCCAGATGCGGGAATAACAAAAACAGGTTTACCTCTCCCATTGGAAAATACTGAATCATTTCCTTTGTATACAGAATCAGGAGAATCAGATAGCCAATCAGAGAAGCGGTAAATACGGCAGTCAGCGCTTCCATTCCTGCAAACAAAAAAATCAGGGAAAAAGAAATCGAGCCTAATGTTGCTGCGATAAACCCAAGCAGTACAAGCAGATATTTCTTAATGGCAGACAGATATGCCATCTGTATCCAGACAATCAGCATAACCAGAAATTGCAGCAAGTTCAGCATTTTATGCAGCAATGGTTTGTCCAACGAAAAGATATAAATGCCAAAAACCGGCCCCAATATAAGCAGCATCCAAAAAATTGTTGTAAAGAAGGAAGGCAGTATATCCTTTCTCCTTTTTTCATAAATACAGTCAGAGATGAAACGGCTGATAAACATTAAAACAGTATTGGCAGAGCCCAGAGAAAACGTCATAATGTAAGTAGTTGTTACAAGATACAGCTCCTGGACGGCATAGGATGCCCCAAACAGATTTAACATCAGCCTCAGTGCAAACAACAATATAATGTTCAAAAGAAGCGGGCCTTCTGTCACAATTGCAGAGACAGAATAAGCTTTTAACAAATGGAAAAAGCTCCCTTTCTTTTTAAACAGCTTTTTCAGTTCAAATCCTACACCTGCCATTTACGTTTCCCTTACTTCCTCATATAAGTCCTGGTAAGTTTTTAAAAAATCTTCCTCTTGATAAAACTGTGCTACTCTTTTGTAGCCGTTGTCTGCCATAGTCCGCAACGCATCTCTGTCCTCGGCAATTCTTAAAATTGCCTTTGCCATCAAATTGGGATTCATGGCAGGCACGACTTCACCTGCCATTCCAAAACCGTCGTTATTTCCTTCTATCAGCTCCCTGCAAGAGCCAACATTTGTGGCAACAAGCGGGCGTTTTGATGCCATGCCTTCCAACAGCACAAACGGCTGCCCTTCCGATACTGAACTAAGCAGTACAATATCCAATTTGGCATACCATTCTGCCACGTCAACACGTCCGACAAACTCAATGTCCGGACAGTGAAGGGACTTAATAATATCTAAGCATTCTTTGTAGTACTCAGGGTCTTCATCCGTTGGGCCAATTAAATAGAGTTTTGCCTCCGGTCTCCGGCGTTTTACTACTTCAAATGCATAAATCATGGTTTTAATGTCTTTAATCGGCACTACACGAATGACTCCGCCGAGTGCCAGCGGATGTCCGTCGTCTTCAACCGGCCCTATATGTGAAAAACGAGACAGCTTAATGCCGTTTGGGATCACTCTGCACTTTTTTTCCGGTGCACCTGCAATTATCTGAAGCTCTTTTGCTCCCTGAAACAGAGAAATAATCCGGTCTGCCTTATCATAGGCTATCCTTGCCATACCTGCAAAAAAATCAATCCAAGTGTGCTTAAAGTGTACATCCACCCAGCCTGCTTTGATGATTTCCTCCTCGCGCTCCCTGACATAGATTCCGTGTTCTGTCACGATATATGGCTTGCCGGTCTTGTATTTAAAACATGCACCCAAAATACCGGCATAGCCGGTAGAAACGCTATGATAAATATCTGCCTCTGGCACAGCACACGACAATACGTTGAAAATTGGCAGCAACATGGAACGTATGGTCCAAAACACTTTTAAAAAAGGAGTACACCGAAATTTTGTCTGGCACGCTTCTGTCATGATTTCAAGAAATGCTTCACTGGCTAAAAAGTCATTGATATGATATTTTCCATCAACTGCAAACATGCGAAACAGTACTTCCCAGTTGACAGAATCCTTTGTAATTAAATCCAGTACTGCCTGCTTTTCCTCCGGAAGAAGCCGGTATTTGATTTTCTTTGCAGTTCCGCCATCTAAAAACTCATCCAAAAAATTTTCTTTGACTTCAACTATATTGGACGGAAGCTCATATTTAAACTTCCCTTTTTGTTCCATATTAGCAGCAATGGTACAGATACAGAACTCATGTTCCGGCATACCTTTTATCAGCATCTGAATCCATGAGGATACACCGCCGGCAACATATGGATAACAGCCTTCTGCAATCACACATATTTTCATCGTATGCCACTCCCTTCTGCACTTTTTACTTTAGATAAATGGAAAACGATGGTTTATTTACCTGCACAAGATAATAATTACCGTTTCCCCTTGCGCGAAGCGGCGTGATATTTACGCCGTCCGAAGCTGCCTCCGGCTTTTTCTCTGATTTTAAGTAAAATTGCACTTCGCCATAATAATTGTAAATGATGCCTTCTATTTTGTCCTCAGTTATGGTAAACTCCGGTTCTGCATAATAAGCGATCCAAAGTGCATCCGCTGCCTCTGTAGCCGTCAGGGGACGCAGGCTGCTAAAATGGGTATTTAAAATCTCTAACTTATCACAGTAATTTTGGAACAGTTTCTGCCATTCCAAACCGCCCCCTCTTTCTTCGTCCAGAATATCATCTGGATGGACAAAATGAGAAAATGCACCATATAGTCCCGCAGCACACAAAAAAGAAAAATCTCCATAGACATCCTTTAGCATTCCTGCAGAAATACGTGGATATTCTGCGATTCCGTCTTCGGAAATCTCAAAATCCTGTGCATAGACATCCCCATCTTCATTCTCTTGCGTATATACACCGGAGATTGCCTTTAAATCGGGAAGTGCTGCGACAACAGCTTCCCTTCCTTCTTTGCTCAGATAATTGGATGGCGGTACATAGGTTTCCATTTTTACTGTCTGAAACAGGCTTTCTGAAATCTCAATAAATTTATAAAGAGACTGTTTCATGTCTTCTGTGCTGTTCCATGCACGATAGCCCATAAAATCCGGCGTGCCGCCTTCCAAAGTAAGCGGCTGATGGTTGTAGCCGTGCGCACCAAGTTCAAAATGGTTTTTTAACAGGCTGTTTCCATAATACTGTTCCATGCTGTCCTTGCTGTAACTGAAATTTTCTGGATTGACGACATCGTCGTAAGTTGCCATAAACAGTCCAGTATAGGCAATCCCATACTGCTTTGCTGCTGACTGCATATCCGGCCACCAAATATCACGGTAAAATTCTTTTATTGTGCGGTTGTAATCGGCCTTAATTACATCGCTGTCACTGTTATACTGCATAGACGGAAAGTCATCAATAAATACTGTTTTTGCATTGATGACAGGGTATAGGAAAGTATCATACAAGGTCATGATTCCGGCGGAGAGCATTCCGGTAAAATAGTCGGCAACTGTGGAAGTCATATTAAAAAACGCAATTTTTCCGTCTCCGCATGTTTTGGTCCACATAAGGGGCGTCCCATGTTCGGTATCTTTCATATAGATACGGCAGGAATCCTCCAATAAAAAGGTGGTGCAAGCGTCCTGAAATTCATCTCCCTCAAAGGAAAGCCCTGCACAGCCCGGAATCAGTTCTTCCGTAAAATGGAATCCCGAAAAAGATGTGAAAGCACCATAATCCATAATGCCGATATTCCGGTATATAGACTGAAAGTGCAGTCCAAGATCATCCGGGAGAATTGCCCAAAGCAGTTTTCCGCCCTGATTCGCATAATTGATCATACGGCCCAAATCCACTCCTATTTCTGTTTCCACAGATTGGGTTGCAATGATAACCATATCATAATCCGCATAAGAAACGGTATCTTTTCTGGATGTATCCAGCAGGTTACAGTCTGTTTTCAGCCACTTGCAGACTTTTTGCAGATTTTTTGTGAGTTTTTCTGAATAGGTATCTCCCTTGCTGTACAATATGAGAATCTGCTGTCTGCCGTTTAACAAAGCGGTTTCTTCTAATGGATTGAGAGGAGTTTCCAAAACCGTTACTTTATCCTCGGCTCCCTGCATTGCATTTACAAGCGAACCGTTATTGACGAACCACAATGCCGCAACAAACAGCACCCCTATTACCATATATACAAGCAGTTTGTTAAAATAGTTGTTCATGCTCCCTCTTGTTCTTCCACATAGGACTTTTGTTCAAAGAAACGGACATATTGAAGCGAATGTGCAGTCAGTATAACAGGCATCTGTTTTAAGCGCATCAGGAAGTTGTCCATTCGTTTTCTGTCTTGCAGCCGGATGCAAAGCTTTAGGTTATCGGCTACCATTTCTTCGCTTTCCGGATAGGCATCTGCATAGGCATCACAGATTTCTTTTGCATGCTCTAAGTCATTTGTTTCAACATCAATTTCAATGCGGTTATGGTAGCAAAGCTCTTCAGGGAGAGCAGCACCAAGAAGCTGATTGGAGACGCTTTTATATTTCGCATAATATTTTTTCAAATTCCGAGAGTCATACACGTTGCTTTTAATTACTTTATATAGTTCTTCTTCGTAAGCATAAGCTGCTGAAAGATTTTCAGGTTCTGCATAAAACTGTTCCTCTTTTTGGGATAAGGCAGATTGCAGTTTCCCTTGAATATCCATGATTACCGAACTTGCATAATGTGAAGTTTCGGCATCCTCGTTGAGCAGAGCTTCTTTTAATACATTGACGTATTCTAATGTATCATCTTCACGAAGCGTATCTACTACCATTTTTCTGCGGAATGAGTAGTCTCCCATCTGAAGTGCTTCTACCATTGGCACCTTATTGATTTCTTCTGCATAGTTGATAGTTTTTAACAAATCTAAGCTAATTTCCTGTTCAAACAGAGAAAATTCACTTGCCCGGCTGTTATGCTGCTTTACTCTGTTTTCACAAAAATCCGAGAACCAGAGGAACAAAAATCCGAGCACTGGAAGCATGAAAGTAATTACAAAACGAAGCAATGCTTTTTGTGTGCTTGGAGTTCCATCCTCTTCATAGCGGAATTCTACTGCATATACAACAGAAAAGAGCAGGTGCAGCCCAGCTAAAATCATATAAATAATGTCCATAGGCTATCCCTCCCAGAAGACGGAAATTCCTGCTTCTGCAAATCTCTTCTCTGTATAAGTCCGTACCGACGGAATTACAAACAGCAGAATCACAAATACGGTTCCATCCTTGTCACAGCCAACAATATCAGTTCCTCGTATCAGTTTGGAAAGCTTTTCGCTCAGCATCTGATACGACCATGCTGCGTCATATAAAATTCTGCCTTTACTAAACGGAATATTCAAATCTTCGCTTGCCTGCGTAATAGATTCCAGTTCAGCACCAAACTCTTCGCTCACCAGAATGTTGGTATCTGGTAAATAAATCTGATCCTTATTGTTTTCCTGATAGTGATAGGCACGAATCAGGCAGGAGCGCATAATCAGCACAAGTGTTTTAAACAGGTTTTTATAGTATTCCGTATATTTATTCGGATCGAGATTATAAATCATGACGACTGCAACCATACGGTCTTCGTCGAACACAGGCATGGCAAAGCTTGGATAATCCGGATAAAGAGCGATATTTACATACATTTCTTTCTGGCTGATAACCTGCTCTAATTCCCGATAATCCGAAAACTTAATAGAGGCTGCCATATCCTTTGCAATATTTCCGGAACACGCCATCAGTCTGCCATAGGCAGAACCTGGGCCGCCTTTGATATAAATGGCTACAGAAGAACACTCCAGTGTTTCTTCTACTACTTTTACGGTTCGGAGCATAACAGAACGAGGCTTGGTGTTTTCCAATCCCTCTGTGATTTCATAGACATGTCCAAGCGAATCTTTAGAAGTCATAATCTGTTTTTGCAGCTGATTTTTAATGGTCAGGACTTCCTGATACATTGTCTTTAAAAAATTATATTTTTCCCTTAAGCCTGCATAAGCTTCCTGCCCATTCTCCAATTCATCTCTTTTCTTGTCCGAAAGATACCCGACCAATGCCCCTGCAACCGCATAGATAATAAATGGAATCCATGTTTCAATGTTATAGGCAATATATGACAAATCCACTTCGGCCAACGCCAATTTTGCCAAGTAAGCTGCGGTAGCAAGAAAAATGGCAATTACCCCTTGGCGCATTCCAAAAGTTAAGGCAACGACTATAATATACAGCAGTTTTATGTCAACAAAACGAATATCGCTCCAGTCGCTGCTTCCAAGACTGAGCGCTATAAGAATTGCAAATAGTGCAATATTCTCTGCAAGATTCTTTAAAAAAATATGCTCTTTCTGCTTCTTCTTTTTCTCAGTATGGTCCTGCTCGGAAAATATCTGTATATAGTGTAAAATGACATCTGGTAAAATGTCAGCAGGAAGATAAAACGGAAGCCATCCAGTCCGGCGTTTTAACAGCTTGCCATCTTCCGGATGTTCTATATGCTCTTTGCTTCCATATTGGATGTTGACTGTATTTTGTTTGGTGTGTTCTGCAATTGTATGATAGAGTTCATTTAATGTTATCGGGTATCCGGTAGTTAAAGTGTGCACACCTGACTCACCAATAACAAGCAGACGTTCTACTGCATCTGCAAAATCTGAACCATATACTAAATCAAAACTGGAAAAGCTGGAAAAGTCCGTATGTACCTGTCCATTTTCATATATGTGTTTTACTGCCTGTGCCAAAAAGCCTGCTTCAGGATATTTTCCCATGCCATATACAATTCCGGTACGTACAATAAGACAATCCATCTGAACTGTTTCACAGACAGACTGACAAAGGCGCTCTCCTGCCCGCAAAGACTCAAAGGCCGGATTTAGAAGAGTGCCTTCGGTCACCTCATTAGACGAAAGATAGACTATTTTTTTGACACTAAGCGAAGCTGCGGCACGCAGAAGCTCCATAATGGTTTCCACTGCGCCTGATGTTTCATCAAAAGAATAGTCATAACAGTCCCGATAAACTTGTGTCAAAAAAACAATACATTCCGGTGACTCTGTTTTTATAATTTGGCTGCAGCTATGGTAAGATAATCCAAAGCGGTATACTTTCCCGCCCTTTACAGAAGGCTCCCAAAGTTCTTTCTCTGTCTCTTCCGTTAGCCAGACAATACCGTAGCCTTCTTTAAACAGCCTGGTTGCTAAATATTGTCCGGCAATATCATAATTTCCAATAAACAGTACTTTCATAAGGGCCTTTCTGTGATGTTTTCAGCTTCCGTACAACAAGGTTATTTTTTGACAATACCATCACTTAACAAAGATATACTTTTGTTAAGTGATGGTATTACAATAATTAATATACCATACTTCGACGTAAAACTCAACTGGAAGAAAGGGGTGCTGCCTTGCGTAATGTCCCGAAAAAAATGCTATTTTACAGTGACTTTCATTTTTATGGCTTCTTCTCCTACTGTGACCGTAATCACGGCTGTCCCTGGAAACAGTCCAAGGATTTTTCCGGAAGAATTGACATATGCAATAAGGATATTGTCCGATTTGTACTTAATATGGCTGCGAGAGAAGCTGAAATGGGCATAGTTAAAACGAATCTGATACCATTCCCCGCTTTTAATCGTGATGCTTCGTTCCTGAAACTGCATAACTCCCATTGTAATGGCAGGTTCATAGTAATAAAAGCGGCTGTTACGATAAAGAATGCGAAAAAATGCAAGCAGAAATAAGATAATACAAATAAAAAGAAGCGTCTGACAACTTTTTTGGTTTCGGTGGGAAGAAGCATACATAAAAAGAGACACAGCCTACCTTTTTAAGATATTCTATGTCTCTTATTTCTATTTGCCACAAAATTGCAAAGTGAAATCCTTAATGAGCTAAAACAGCGTTACGCCGTCTTTTGTTACAATGCCTAATACATGTTTTGGTTCTTCTATGCGGGTTTCGCTGAAGTGGTATGCATTCAGCAAACGAGGCTTTGCCGCACGCAGCTTATCCAAATCGTTGGCATGCAGCCTTGCAAGCGATTCTCCTTTTCGCACATAACTGCCGACTTTTTTGCGGATACGGATGCCTACGCTTAAATCTATTTCGCTTTCCTTTGTCTCTCTTCCGCCGCCAAGCAGCAAGGAAGTTATGCCGATTTCATCTGTCAGGATTTCAGAAACATAGCCGTCCTCGGCACTGATAATCTCTTCACAGAACACGGTTTTTGGGAACTTTTCAGGATGCCATACATAACTTGCGTCTCCGCCTTGTGCTTCTACAAACTCTGCTAACTTATTTAAAGCACTGCCGTCTTTAATTGTGGATTCAAGCAAATCTTCGGCTTCTTGTACGGAGGCCGCCCTGCCAACGCCAAGCAGCATATAGGAGGCGAGCGTCATGCAGGAGTCCATTAAATCTTTTGGGCCGTTACCTTTTAAGGCTTCAATTGCCTCTTTTACCTCAAGGGCATTGCCGACATAATTTCCGAGCGGCTGGCTCATATCAGAAAGTACTGCATACGTCGTTCTGCCAACGCCATGTCCGATATTTACCATGATTTTGGCAAGCTCTACTGCTTCGTCAATCGTCTTCATAAAAGCACCGCTTCCGCATTTCACGTCCAAAACAATAACATCGGAGCCTGCTGCAATTTTTTTGCTCATAATGCTGGAGGCAATCAGTGAATAGTTATCTACGGTTGCTGTTACATCACGGAGCGCATATATTTTTTTGTCCGCCGGAGCAAGATTTGCAGTCTGGCCAATGATTGCCAGTTTCATACGGTTAATATTGTCAAAAAACTGCTGTTCCGAAAGCGACACAGAAAAACCTGGGAAACTCTCCAGCTTGTCGATAGTCCCTCCCGTATGCCCAAGGCCCCTGCCTGACATCTTTGCAACCGGCACACCAAGTGCTGCTACCATCGGCCCAATAATCAGTGAAGTTTTGTCACCGACGCCTCCGGTACTGTGTTTGTCGGCTTTTTTTCCTTCAATTGGAGACAAGTCAAGCTCATCGCCGCTGTGAACCATTGCCATTGTCAGGTCGATGGTCTCCTGTAAGCTCATGCCTTTGAAATAAACCGACATCAAAAATGCCGACATTTGGTAATCGGGAATCTGCTCATTGGTAAAACCGTCCACAATAAATTCGATTTCCTCCTTTGTGAGCGTTTCACCATGTTTCTTTTTTGTAATTAAGTCATACATCCTCATATCGCTTAGTCCTCCATTTCCCCATGCTGCCAAAAGCCCGCAAATGTAGAAAATTTCATCGGTGAGCAATGTCAGAGTGGATTCAATATTGGTATAATAAAGAATTATATCACATCTTGCCTGGAAACTCAATCTCATGGTACAATAAATCTGGGTTCTTTTGCTAATAGCATCTGTACACCGACGCTAGCTTTTGGAATTTAAACTAAAAAGGAGGAAGCAGCATGAAAAAGGTTGGAATTCTATGAAGGAACCATATCAAAGAAATGCATTCACCTTTGAGTGTTGATATGGAATCAGCTGCGGTTGCCCATGTATGTTATGCAAACAAAATTCCGTTTATTTCAATCAGAACCATTACTGATACTCCGCTTCATGACGGTATGGAAAATTTTGAACAGAACTGCGAAAAGGCATCTGAGTTATCTGCCGGTTTTGTAAAAACTATGTTTGAATTGGAATTGACTTTGTGCCCAAATTAGACTATGATAACGATAGGCAGTTTATTTCTTTATCGCATTACATCAGTAAATTAGTACAAAGGAGCATATAGTATGGGATTCCAATATGTCAAGGAATTAATTTCACCAGAAGAACTGAAACTCAAATATCCGCTTGCAGATTCTTTAAAGAAAGCAAAAGCAGACAGAGACCACCAGATCCGAGAAATATTTGAAGGGAAGGATTCGCGTTTTATTGCAATTATTGGTCCATGTTCGGCAGACAATGAGGATGCTGTCTGCGAATACATCCACCGTCTTGCAAAGGTACAGGAACGCATCAAAGATAGGGTATTTATCATTCCTCGTATTTATACAAATAAGCCACGTACAACAGGTGAGGGCTACATGGGCCTTGTTCACCAGCCTGACCCGCATAAAAAGGCAGACTTTGAAGAAGGCCTTCACGCGGTGCGGAAAATGCACCTCCGCGCAATTGCAGAAACGGGGTTAAGTGCCGCAGATGAAATGCTCTACCCTGAAAATTTTCCTTATGTGGACGACCTGCTCTCCTATGTTGCTGTGGGTGCTCGCTCCGTAGAGGACCAGCAGCACCGGCTTACGGTTTCCGGTATGAATGTTCCGGTCGGCATGAAAAACCCGACAAGCGGCGACCTTTCAGTAATGATGAATTCCTGTGTTGCGGCACAGATTCCTCATACATTCCTCTACCGCCAATGGGAAGTTGACACAACAGGCAATCCTTTAACACACACGATCTTGCGCGGCGCAGTCAATAAACACGGACAATGTACGCAAAATTATCACTATGAAGACCTGATGCGTCTTCTTTCAATGTATGAGGCACGTCCGATGTTAAAAAACCCTGCTGTTATTATTGATGCTAACCACTCCAATTCCAATAAGCAGTTTGCAGAGCAGCCTCGCATTGTCCATGAAGTGCTGCACAGCAGGAAAATGAATCCTGACCTTCAGAAGCTGGTCAAAGGTGTAATGGTAGAAAGCTATCTTATAGAAGGCACACAGAAGCTGGAAGAAGGCGTTTATGGAAAGTCAATTACTGACCCATGCCTTGGATGGGAAGCAACAGAACAGCTTCTTTATACAATCGCAGAACATGTATAAAAAATCGCCGAAAGCGCTGAAACCGGAACAATCTCCGATTTCAGCGCTTTTAAAATGGTACGTCACCAGACAACGGCGCTATCAGTGCCCATTTACGTATTTTTCTTTATAAGCCAGAATTCCTGCAATGGTTTTTGCATCCGAAATTTCACCAGAAAGAATTTTTCCAACCAATTCGTCTAATGAGTATGTTCTAACAGCAAGAAATTCGTCCTCATCCAAATGCTGCTTTCCCGGAACAAGGTCCGTAGCGGCATAAATTTCAATGTATTCGTCACAGTAGGCAAAGGCAGAATAGAATTTCAGCAAAAGCTCCAGCTTATTGCTGCGATAGCCAATTTCCTCTTCCAGTTCTCTTGCAGCTGCTGTTTTCCGGTCCTCTCCTGCATTAATGCACCCCGCCGGAATCTCCAGAGAAACTCTGTCTACGCCCGGACGGTACTGGCTCACCATATAGATATTCCCTTCTGTGTCAACAGGCACGACCGCAGCGGCTCCATTGTGATGCAAAAAATCCCATGTCGAAGTCAGCCCATTTGGAAACTGCATCGTATCTTCGTAAAAATCCAGAATTTTTCCTTTGTGCTTTAATTCACGGCTGATTCGCTTAATCTGGTTTTCCTCTGACATAACCTTCTCCATTCTGCCGCTGCAGCGGCTTTTCATTCTCCTTTTAGTCTAGTTCCGCCACAAACTTTTCTATCCTGTCTAATCCTTTCTGAATGCTTTCCAACGAAATGGCATAGGACAGACGGACATGGTCAGCAAAGCCAAAGTCTGCACATG
>CAJTZB010000055.1 GCA_910583815.1 uncultured Lachnospiraceae bacterium | reverse complement strand
CCCTTCAAAGCTCGCCGTAACATAATACCAGCCATTGCTTTCATATGAGATTGCAACTTTATCCCCTCTGGACAAGTATGCAATTTTCCCATTTACCTGTAGCTTATCATAATTGGTAGAAGGCCCTGTCCTTATAAAAAGCGTACTTGCCGTAACTGTTCCGGTAACCGCTGCCTGTGCATAAATGTGGAGCCCATATCCTGCGATAAAAAGTACTGTTATAATAACTCCAAACAGCACTGTCATTGTCCTTTTCCGAAGGTGCTTCTGCATGTTCATTTTTTCCTCATCTTTGGGGTATTTTCCTGTCATATCATTCGTGCACGCATTTTTGCATACACTGTTAAGCATACCACATATTGCCGCTCTTTGACAAGAGACGACATTATAATAAATAAGAATAGCGTCAGTATACAGATGGTAACGCCAGAAACTTTCTATAGATTAAAAAAGAGTTATGGCAGGAATATGGCATATTTTTTCTCCCTTTTCGGAAAAGCGTTTTCTCTGTTTAAAATATGAAATAAAATTCATATTTTTACATATAATTGCCGAATTTAGACTTACCTGACAAATGCCGCTTGGTGATACTACTCTGTATTTGGAATTTTCATCATCATTCTAAAGGAATTGCAACTCTGAGTTTTTCTATATACTCCCACTTATTTGTCTGTTTTTCTGTCTGCTCATATGTTGTAAACGCAACTACAATTTCCCGCTCATTTACATAGAACCGAATACGTTCTTCCACAGATGCCTCATTGTCCATATCATCCGGCCATTCCACATAATCAAATCCATATACAGAAACTTTTTCAGACCAGTCGGCATTATCCCTATAATATATTTCTGCATCTTTCTTTGGGATTTTATATAACCCAAACAGCTTTTCCTTTGCTTCTTTCCCACCATAATAGAAATAGCATTTTGTGCCGACAGAGGTCAAATACAGTTCATTTTCCTCCAGTTCCTGTGAAAATAAAATCTCTCCGTTCTCCATATTTGCCAAAAGCAGGACGCTCTCTTTCAGATCGCCGCTCCGGTAGCCATTATAATGCACCGAACTCCATCGCTCACTGCAGAGCCAGACTGTTTCGTCCGAACCGGCAACACCTCGCATCGTCCTGCTGCCAAGACCCTGATACACAAAAAGTATTTCTCCCATATCGTCTAAAATCTGCAAGTCATACTTTCCGGAATCCTTGGAGCCTTCCGTTTCCTGCCACCCTATTTGATAATTTGTTCCCTCAATTGGCGTCAGCACATCCCTTGTATAACAGTCCCTTACATATCCTGATGAGTAAATAATCTGATACACCACTTTTCCATAAGGTTTACAGCCCCCAAACAGCACAAGAAAACAAAACAGAGAAAGCAGGCTTGTGATTTTTTTCCTCGTCATCCTTATCTCACACTCCTCTGCTCTCTCTGTTGTAATCTCAGATACTGTTTTTAGCGCCGGTGTTGACATTTATACACCGACGCTGCCTTTACTCAATCGCACTTCCTATATCACTTCTCATATATTTATTGGCAAACGAAATCCATTCTGTTGCGGCATAAGCATTGTTTTTGGCTTCCTTTAAATCGGTTCCAAGCGCAGTAACTCCAAGCACTCTTCCGCCATTTGTGACGCATGTGCCCTGTTCTGATTTCGTTCCTGCATGAAATACATAGTAGCCTTCCTTATCTTTAAACTGTTCCAAACCGGAAATCGGAAAACCTTTCTCATACTTCTCCGGATAGCCATCAGAAGCAAGTACAACACAGACTGCTGCGTTGTCCGCAAAATGGAGGTCCATCTGTTCCAGAGTGCCGTCTATGCATGCTTCAAATACATCCAGAATGTCATTGTCCATCCGCGGAAGCACTACCTGTGTCTCTGGATCGCCAAATCTTGCATTGTATTCCAACACCTTCGGGCCATCTTCTGTCAACATCAGGCCAAAGAAAATAACTCCTTTAAATTCCCTGCCTTCTGCTGCCATAGCGTCTACCGTTGCCTGATAAATGTGCTGTCTGCAAAATGCATCCGTTTCTTCTGTATAAAATGGGCTTGGTGAAAATGTTCCCATGCCGCCGGTATTCAGTCCTTCGTCCCCCTCCTTGGCACGTTTATGATCCTGTGCACTTGTCATAATACGGATAGTTTTTCCGTCACAGAACGACAGCACCGAAACCTCACGCCCTGTCATAAATTCCTCTATTACAATCGTGTCGCCTGCCGCCCCAAACTGCCGTTCCGTCATCAGCGCACGCACCCCTGCCTCGGCTTCTTCATATGTTTTGCAGATCAGCACGCCTTTGCCAAGCGCCAGCCCATCTGCTTTTAATACTGCCGGGAATTTTGCAGTTTTTAAATAATGAACCGCATCTTCCGCAGAATGGAATACTTCATATGCCGCAGTCGGAATGTTATACTTTTTCATCAGCTCTTTGGAAAATGCCTTGGAGCCTTCTAATATGGCAGCATTTTTTCTTGGCCCAAACACACGAAGCCCACGAGCCTCAAATTCATCCACTATTCCGGCAACCAATGGGTCGTCCATGCCGACCACCGTCAGCCCAATCTCATTTTCCACAGCAAAGTCTGCCAATTTTGTCAGCTCCATTGCCCCAATCGGAACACATTCCGCAAGCTCTGCAATACCTGCGTTTCCCGGAGCACAATAAATTTTTTCTGCCCGCTTGCTTTGTGCAATTTTCCAGACAATCGCGTGTTCTCTGCCGCCGCTTCCTACAACCAAAACTTTCATTGCGCTTCCCCCTCCAGAATCCAAGCTTTTCCATCCTCAAACCTTACCGTTCCGTTTGCTACCGCATGGATTGCTTTTGGGAGTATTTCCCATTCTGCCTCTTCCATCACACGCTGCTGAAGCTGTTTTACAGTGTCTCCCTGTTTTACCTCAACTGCCTTTTGTAAAAGAATCGGTCCGGTATCGGTAGATTCGTCCACAAAATGCACTGTAGCGCCCGTCAGTTTCACGCCCCTCGCAAGCACTGCCTCATGTACCTTTAACCCATAATAACCGGTTCCGCAAAACGACGGAATCAGCGATGGGTGAATATTTAAGATTCTGTTCTTATATTCTGCAATCAGTTCCGGCGGCAAAATTACAAGAAATCCAGCTAACACTACCAAATCCGGGGCATACTTTTTTACTCCCGCAAGCAGTGCCTGATGGAACTGCTCTCTTGTCTCGAACTGCTTCGGAGAAATACATTCTGCCGGAATTCCTGCACATTCTGCGCGTGTCAGGGCATACGCACCCTCGTTATTGCTGATGACTGCTGAAATTCTGGTGTTAGTCAGCTCCCCTGACGAAATTTTATCCAGAATTGCCTGCAGGTTTGTGCCTCCGCCGGAAACAAGGACAACTACGTTTAGCATAATGTCACGCCCTTTTCTCCGTCTTTTATTTCACCAACAATATATGCCGTTTCGCCTGCCGCCTTAAGCAGCCTGACCGCCTCGTCTGCTCTTTTGGCATCCACTGCAATCATCATTCCAATTCCCATATTGTATGTATTGTACATCATCTGCTCTTCAATGCCGCCGTCTTTTGCTAACATTCTGAAAACCGCCGGAACCTCATAGCTGTCCTTTTTTACAAACGCATGTACACCGTCTTTTAGCATTCTTGGAATATTTTCATAAAAACCGCCGCCGGTAATATGGCTGCACCCCTTTACTGTAACGCCACCTGCCTTTAGGGCAGACAATGCCTTTACATAGATTTTCGTTGGAGTAAGAAGTACCTCTCCAAGTGTCCCACCAAGGGATTCATGGTATCTGTTCAGCGCTGCCCTTTCCATCGGAAATACTCTCCGAACCAGAGAATAACCGTTGCTGTGAATTCCGGACGAAGCAATACCGACCAGTACGTCACCTGCTTTTAGGTTGCTTCCGGTAATCATTTCCTCTTCTTCTGCAATCCCCACTGTAAATCCGGCAAGGTCATATTCGTCTTCCGGATAAAAGCCCGGCATTTCTGCGGTTTCCCCGCCAATCAGTGCCGCCCCTGCCTGTTTGCATCCTTCTGCCACGCCGCTGACAATTGCTGCAATTTTTTCCGGGACATTCTTTCCACATGCAATATAATCAAGGAAAAACAGCGGTTCTCCACCGGCGCAGGCAACGTCATTGACACACATTGCAACACAGTCAATGCCAACGGTATCATGCCTGTCCATAAGGAATGCGAGCTTTAACTTTGTACCAACCCCATCCGTACCGGAAAGCAATGTCGGCTTTTTCATTGCCATAAACGGAGCAAGCGAAAAAGCGCCGGAAAAACCACCAAGTCCGTTTAATACTTCACTCCTCATCGTACCCTGCACATGCTTTTTCATCAGCTCCACTGCCTTATAGCCAGCTTCAATATCCACTCCTGCTTTTTTATAATCCATAGCAACCTCCTGCGTCACCTTTTTGACTCTAGCATCTTTTTTTATTTTAACACATAATCCATGCATTTCCTACTGCATTCAGGTGATAAATATTAATTGCATTCATAAGCGAGGCTTATTCCGCTTTTTCGCAAACTTGACAAAAGTATCATGGCAATTTGGGCATTGATAAAGATACACTATTTTCTTTTACAACTAATATATTCTTGATATTCTTGGTATTTTTGCATCATAATATTTTTTCCATATTGTTCCATATACATATAGTCTGGATTTCCATGTTCATCGGAAGGCAGCATCAGCTTTTCTCTCGCAATTCTCTTATTATTCCTAATATATCCATAACTATATCTATCCGCCTGTTTATTGATCTGTGTAACAACAAACAGCCCATTATATTTATTCAGCCATGTGCTTCTTATAACACAGACATTATTGGATGGGATAAAATCATTGCCTTTATAAATAGCGTCTCCAACAGAACCTTGACCTGTTTTAATCAGGCATATGCAATTTTTTTTACACAATAAATCTTGATACTTTTCAGATAAAAAGCCAACATTCCCATTATGTTTGGACGTTGCGCCTACTACATCATAAATGCCTGTACCATCTAACTCCGAAGTATTCTTAAAGGTCCTGACCGGATCAACATAAAACAATTCTTTGCTGATAAGGTAAAACTCTTTCCATGATGTTTCCTTTAAATCCGCTTCCTTTTCTGCCTGAATATTTTTATTGATTATCTTCTGGTAATTTTGTAGCAGCATAGTTTCGCGCTCTTTGATATACTGCTCCATAAAATCATAGTCAGGATTTCCATACTTATCAGCAGGAAGCATAATTTTTGTCCGGTTTAACCTTCCCAATGTAGCACCATTTCCGCCCCAGTTGAATTTTTCCATCTGAACTTTTAACATACTACATATAAAAAGTGCAGAATACTTGTTGATATTGGGATATTCCAAAACCTGAATGTTCTGACCGGTAAAAAAATCATATGGCTGATAAAAAACTGTCTGAGTGTCCAATCCTATTGTAATAACATTTCCATTATCTAACTTATATTTATCATTCTGTTTTTTAGAGACAAACATACTAACCCCATTGTTCGCCTCACTTCTTGTTATATATGGAATGTCCTCAGCAGTATCTGACATAAGCTTATTTTTATCAATCCCACTTTTTGTAGCCTTAATTGTAAAAATACCTTTATCTCCCGCAATAAAATATTCTTTCCATTCCCTGTCATTCAAATGAAGCATCTTTATCCTCCTTAAACAGATATGCACGCCCCTGCATTGCCATAGAAAATTCAAATGTCAGATAATCGCCAACCGTCTGGACAAAATCCTTTTCCTCAGGAATAGAATCATTAAAATAGTAAAAACTATGTAACCACTCATCTGTTGCCTCAATTGTCGTCTCTACGCAAAATTTTGTCTCTGCTTTTATCCTGCCAAACCAGACATCAAGCAAATGCTGCTTTTTATCCTTTGCCGACTCAGTTTCCATCAGCCCAATATGCGGCGCAACCCTGTAGCCGTCATTTTCAAAGTTAATAAACTTGCATATCTTATCAGAAGGATGCGGTTCACCCGCCGTAAACACAGCAATGCATGGAGTTGTTCCAACTCCATAAAAAGTATCTTTACTCAACGAAATAACGCCTTCTAGTGTATGATATTTTAATATGTTCTCCTTTAAGGCCTGTTCTTCTTTCGTCTTGCCTGTCATAGAAGATTGAGGAACAATCACAATACATCTTGCGCCTGTGACAAGTGAATGAAGCAAGTGTTCCACAAAAGACATTTCATATAAATCAGTATTTTGTTTTGAACCTTGTGAATATGGTGGATTCATCATCCCAACAGTAGACTGCTTTAACTGTAGTCTGTTAGCATCCTGCTTAAGAAAATCATCATTTATCAGATTACTTTTTCCATCACCACGCAAAATCATATTTGTTGTAGCAATAGTAAACATATTTGGACGTAGTTCAATTCCATGAAGCTGCTTTTGACGGATATTTTGTTTTTGTTCTTTATCATTCGATTTCTCTAACATATTGTGCATAGCAGCAATCAAAAAACCTGCTGTCCCACAACAAGGGTCAAACACAATATCAGTAGGTTGCAAATCCGCCAAATCACAAAAAAGCTGCGTAATATGCTTCGGAGTCAGAATAATTCCAAGCGTCTGTCCATCGCCGCCGGAATAGCTCATAAATTCTCCATAAAACCTTCCGATATAATCTTCTGCACTGCTGATATAACGGATAGATTTATAAATTTTATTATTTAAGTATTCTGCAAAGTACCTTAATGGAGTCTTTTTCAGTTTGGGCTCTATCTCATTTAGTTTTATAGTATCCTTAATAAAAGCAAACTGGCTCAATATCTTGTCTTTTTTAACATCAGGCGAAACATTTGCCCTTTGTAAATTTGCATTAATAGCATCATATATTTTTTGTCCATCTGTTTTTACTGTATCCCCGGTAAGATCCTCTACAGAAAAGTTCTTACGTTCACTTTCCCGAAGCGCAAGCAATATTCCTGAAACAATCAAGGGCTTTTCTGTATCAAGCAAGTTTCCATAGTTTCTCAAATCCTCATGCAGTATGCTTGCATCTTTAAGAATTTCCGCCGTTTCTTTCTCATAATTTGTATTCTCTTTCAGAATCTCACGGATATAATATTCATCAATATTATTTTCATTAAATATAACAAATGACTCTACTGCAGGAAGCTCACGGTAATATTCCGTTTCATCAATATATATTGGTGTAATTTTATGCTTTTTCTCATTGCCAGATACACCAAACGCAATCACTTTTTTATAAGAAGTATGTCTTGCAAGATGCTTTCCGTAAAAAACCGCTCCATTTACAGCATAATCAACAATAGCTCCAATGTCTTCACTAATATTTCCTTTATCATCCAATTTGATATGTTTTGAAACATCCGCCTTATCTTCCACAACCAGTAAATAGTCTTTTACAACTCCTATGTATTCAGGAAAACCAATATTTCCTGTTCCCTTTTTAGAGGCGGTTTTCAATGCCATATCAATTTCTTTTATGGAACTTCCTTGTGGCTCAAGGCTGATATCCGCCTGCTTAAGCAAATCATAAACCCACAAATCTGTTTTGGCTTCTTTTTTAGCCATGCCATCACCTCATTTTATCAAATTGGTATATTAGTCTATTTATATTATATTGCCAAACATATGTTTCGTCAAGTTTTTCACTCTTCACTTCGCCTGCAGTTTAGTAAGCAGCTTCACAATCCCATCCCTATTCTTTGCTGCTTTCATAAAAGCAGGAAGCGCATCGGACTGGGAACGCATCGTCCCATAATTTTCATAAAAATTTGGAGGAAGCGTGCGTATGTCTGCTGTCAGATAATCAATCAAATATTGTAAGTGTTCCCTGTTTAACGCCCATACTGTTTTTCCTCTATAGCTTGCTTGGAAATAAAGCGGATAGCAAAAATACGGATCTTCTGCCCGCCGCATGTCCTGAAATACCATATATTGCTTTTCTTTGTCGTCCAAAACATCCCCTATCACGGATTCTTTACAATAACGGCATTTTACTCGTACTTTTTGCCCATGAATTTTAGCGTCCGGCACAAAAGCCTGAAAGTATTTTCCGGTTGACGTACATTGGGCAGTCACTGTAGAAGCATGGTTTCCGTCTACTGAGGTTTCCTTTTTTGTACAACAGGACTCACACCAAAAAAATGCCATACGGCGTTCCCTGTCAAAACGGACAATCCCTGCTTTCCCACACTTTGGACAGACAACAACCATATCAGACCAAAAGGAAAAAGTATACCACGGAACATCTTCAAACCTTATTGCCATAACAGTTCTCCTTAAAAGCATACTCTGGTTACAAAATTAATTTTAAGACACTTTTTTTCTGTTTGCAATGTATATTTACAGGCTTGCTTCCAAATTAATATACATTCCCGAAAAAACAAAGAAAAACTGCCGCAAAAAGAACCCCTGATACAGTACGCCTCTGCATCTTCTTTCTTTTTACGGCAGCTGATTTTGTCTATTTATTTCCAAAGCCGTGCCCTACTCTGCTTCCTGCAGATATTCCAGCTTGCTTACGCTCACCTCATATGCCACGCGCTTTTCAAATTCATTTTCTCCGATTTTTTTCTGGTATTCCCTGCTTTGGATTCTGCCCCAGACCTGAATATGTCCTCCTACAAAAAAGCCTTCTGCAAATCTCGCGTTTCTGCCCCAGCAGATGCAAGGGATATAATCGGACTTGCCATATGGACGGTTCACCGCAAGCAGGACATCGGCAATTTCTCTGCCAAGCGGCGTTTTTCTGTAAATCGGCGGTTTGCATACATAACCATCCAAAAAGATGTAATTCGGACGCACACCGTCCTCCAGTTCCTCCACGATTTCAATTTCTCTTGCAAAAACTGATAATACCAAGCGGTTCCTTGTCTCCTCATGGCGGTTGTAGGAACGGAACTGCCCACTGATTACCGCATACATGCCGGTGTAGTTTTTCTTCACATCAATCAGACGTTCCGAAACCATAACCGGAATCACATCATTGGATTCGCTCAGCCTCCCTACGGAGATTTCCATCATATAGAAGCCTTCCCCAAATACATCATGGCTGAATGTCAGTTCTCCAAGAATTTCTCCTGCAATGTTTACTTGATTGTTATCGAATACCTTATCTGTCATTTCGTAAAACTCCCTTCGTTTTCTCTCGTTATTTCATAACTATAGTGTTGCATAATCTGTCGATTATCTTCCTAATATGTTATGCCGCAAGTGGAACCGTTTATTCCAATTTTCTCCTGCCTCTATCATTTTACAATAGATTGATAAAAAATGGAAGAGGTAAAATGTATTTTTTTACTCTTTCTTTTTCACAAAATATGCCCTATTTCAACAAATCCGCAGCCCATCTGCGAAAACTCCTTGAAAATCAGGCGAAATGTGCTATTATGTATAAGTTATAAGAATTGAATGAAAAAATTCGGGGCTTTGTGTTTCCGAATGTCCAGAAGAAAGGCTGCAGGTAAATCTGTATGAAAACAAAAAAAGAAAATATTCGCAATATTGCCATTATTGCCCACGTTGACCACGGAAAAACAACGCTTGTAGATGAGCTGTTAAAGCAAAGCGGCGTGTTCCGTCAAAATCAGGAAGTCGCAGAACGCGTCATGGACTCCAATGACATTGAGCGTGAACGCGGCATCACGATTCTTTCCAAAAATACCGCCGTCAACTACAATGGCATAAAAATCAATATCATTGATACCCCAGGACACGCCGATTTCGGCGGCGAAGTAGAGCGCGTCCTAAAAATGGTAAATGGTGTTATCCTTGTTGTGGACGCATTTGAAGGCGCAATGCCACAGACAAAGTTCGTACTCAAAAAGGCATTGGAACTGGAACTTCCGGTTATTGTCTGCATCAACAAAATAGACCGTCCGGAAGCACGTCCGAAAGAAGTCATCGACGAAGTCCTGGAGCTGTTTTTGGAGCTGGATGCTTCGGATGAACAGCTTGACTGTCCGTTTGTCTTTGCCTCTGCAAAGTCCGGTGTTGCGATTCTGGAACTTGGCGATACCCCTGAGAGTATGCGCCCGCTGTTTGAAACCATCATTGATTATATCCCTGCACCGGAAGGCGATGAAGAAGCCGGCACGCAAGTACTGATCAGTACAATTGACTACAACGAATATGTCGGCAGAATTGGCGTCGGCAAAGTGGATAACGGAAAAATCCGCGTCAATCAGGAGGTTGTGCTTGTCAACGCTCACGAGCCTGAGAAACAGCGCAAAGTAAAAGTAAGCAAACTGTATGAATTTGAAGGTTTAAAAAAAGCAGAAGTAACAGAAGCAGGCGTCGGCTCTATTGTTGCAATTTCCGGAATTTCCGACATCCACATCGGTGATACGCTCTGCTCCCCGGAACACCCGGAGCCGATTCCGTTCCAGAAAATTTCGGAACCGACGATTGCCATGCACTTTATTGTCAATGATTCCCCTCTTGCCGGAAAGGAAGGTAAATTCGTCACTTCCAGACATTTAAGGGAACGGCTGTTCCGCGAGCTGAATACCGATGTCAGCCTTCGTGTAGAAGAGACCGATACAACTGAAAGCTTTAAAGTATCCGGGCGCGGAGAGCTTCATCTGTCTGTCCTGATTGAAAACATGCGCAGAGAAGGCTATGAATTTGCAGTCAGCAAAGCGGAAGTTTTATATAGAACCGATGAAAACGGCAAAAAGCTGGAGCCTATGGAACGTGCCTATGTTGATGTCCCGGATGAATTCTCCGGCACTGTCATCGAAAAACTGAGTTCCCGCAAAGGCGAACTGGTCAGCATGACAAACGCAAGCAGTGGCTATACCCGTCTGGAGTTTTCTATCCCTGCACGCGGCTTAATTGGTTACCGTGGCGAATTCCTGACCGATACAAAGGGAACCGGCATCTTAAATACCATGTTTGATGACTACGCCCCATATAAAGGTGACATACAGTACCGTAAGCAAGGCAGCCTGATTGCTTTTGAAAGCGGCGAGGCAATTACTTATGGTCTCTATAACGCACAGGAACGCGGCCTTCTCTTTATTGGCCCCGGCGAAAAGGTATATTCCGGCATGGTCATCGGCCAGAACGGAAAACCGGAAGATGTCGAGGTCAACGTCTGCAAGAGGAAACAGCTTACCAATACCCGCTCTTCTAGTGCTGATGAAGCACTTCGCCTGACGCCGCCTCGTATCCTAAGCTTGGAACAAGCGCTCGAATTCATTGATACAGATGAGCTGTTGGAAGTAACGCCACAAAGCTTGAGAATCCGAAAGAAAATTCTGGACCCACTGATGAGAAAACGCTCTCACCGCAATAACTAAACAAAAAAAGGAGGCCATACGCGAATGTATAGCCTCCTTCTGTCTATTTCTCCTTCAGCCTAAGTGCAAAATAACGCTTCAGATCCTCTATGCTCTGTTTTCCTGTTTTCTGCAGCACTGTCTCATAGTAGCTGCACAATTCTTCGGCAGCAAGATGTCCGGTACCAGAATGCAAAGCACGCCGTTTTAGCTGCCGTTTCTCTTTATTCCAGACTGCGCGGATAGCATTCGGGCTGTATCCGTTTAACAGCTGATAAATGTTCTCTAAAAATCCCTTCTCTTCTATTGAAAGTGCCGGCTCCTCCGGCTGCCTCAATCGGATGCCGTATTTCAGAAGCCTCTCGTACAGCTTTGGATACGGCGTTTTCTGCCTTTCTCCTGCTGAAACCTCTTCTTCAAAAATCGGCAGTCCGCGGCAGACAAGTGAATATACCTGTGCATAATATAAAACCGCAATCACGCGATACGGAGAAATGTCCCCTTCTGCAAGGCCAATCACATACTGCATGGCTTCTGTGGACTTATCACAGAATATCCGGCGGCATACCGCACGCTTTGTTTTTCTATATGCCGTATCCGTCAGCACATTGCCCTGCCGCTCCAACAGCTCCGCATACTGCCACGGATCTTTAGAAAGCTCCTCAATCCTCAGCGCAAACTCTTTGTTTGGCTCCACGCCGTCCAAATAGCGCATGACTGTCGTCTCTCCCCAGCCAAGCAGACGAGACAACGGTTTTTTCCCAATCTCGTACTGTTCCATCAGAGAAAGCAGCCGTTCCTTTGTTGATTCCATTACCCCTCCATCACCATCAGAACTTGCGGAATTCATTGATGTCATGCACAATAATCTGAAATCCGCGAACCAGACGGTCAAATGCCCCTGCCTTATACAAGCTAATCAGAATCATGCCGATTGGGATTCCGATAATCATGCCGACTACGCCGGAAATCCGATAACCCACAAACATGAATACAAGCGCTGCAAGCGGATTGATACCAACGCTGTCACCCACCATTTTAGGCTGCAGTATCTGCCTGATTAACTGGCAAATCAAATAAATAACACCAAGGAAAATTGCCTGCGTATATCTTCCTGCAATAACATCCACGATAATCCACGGCCAGAATACCGTACCTGTCCCGAACACCGGAAGAAAGTCCAAAAATGCTATCAGAAAAGCAAGCAGGAATGAATACCCAATATCCAGTATTTCAAAACCAATAAACATAACTGCCGTCAGAATCAGCATAATTTTAAACTGCGCCTTAAAGTAACCTCCAACCGCCTTTTTGATATTGGAAACCACCATGCCATAGTACTCCTGCACTGACTTTGGCAGCACTTTAACAAGAACCGCCCCGATATTATCACGCTCTGCAATCAGGAAATAAGCCGCCAAAATCGTAATAATCGCAATTAAAAGAGCATCTGCAATTCCCATGACGTAACTTCCGGCATCTGCAATCGACGGAAGCTCAATTCCTGTCAGAAAACTTTCCAGTGCAGACCCAAGGTTTGCCTGCAGCCCTACAAAAAAGTTCTGTATATCATCCGGAAGCAGAGCAAACAGTCCGTTCAGTTTTTCTGATACAAGATCAATTGCCGCCATCATCTGGTCATATAATTCAAAGCGGTCCTCAAACAGATTGATTGCCTGTTTTACAATCAGCGCCCCAAGCAGATAGAGTATGCCAACCACTGCTCCAAGCACAAGTACGATAATAATCGCGGAACTATGCTTTCTTACAATTTTTATGCGCTTTTCCATAAAGCGAACCAATGGATTTGCAATAGAAGAAATAACAAACGCAATTACAAACGGCAAAAAGAAACGCAGCAGTTTTGGCAAAAGAAAAATTACAAGCAGTATGCCAAACAGCGTCACCAAAAAATTCACAATAATCTTCACATAGGTTTTCCAGTCATGCATATAAATCCTCATTTCTGCGCTGCGAAGCAGCACACTTTTCTATCTAAAGCCTTTAGCTGCTAAACCACCTTCTTGCCGCAAATGTCAGGAAAAAGAAAATCGACGCAACCATTACGAGCATTGGCCCTGCCGCCACATTCAGATAATAGGATAAAATCAGTCCCAGCACGCCGGAAAACACTGCAATCATAACAGAAAACAGGTGGTATTCCCTGCTGTTAGACGCCATATTCCGTGCCGCTGCCGCCGGCAGAATCAAAAGCGCATTGATAATCAGAATTCCAACCCACTGAATTGAAAGCATTACAATGCAGGCAATCAAAACAACAAACAGATTGTCAAGCAGCATAACCCGAATCCCCTTGCTCTTTGCCAAACTGCGATTGATGCCAATGCTGTGCAGACCGTTATATGAAGCAAGCCAAAAGATAAGCGTCAGAACCAGTACAAAAAACAGGCTTCGGATTT